>JBJEFO010000304.1:0-10245 GCA_051874135.1 Lysinibacillus sp. | reverse complement strand
GAAATCCGAGTAGGCTTGCCTACTCTAGTTCCTACGGAGGCTGTGGCAAAGCGCGGAGGCTACGCATTTAAATATTGAAAAAAATGTTTCGGAATGTACTTAGTATAAATATGTGATAGTTTCAACGTTTTGCATGTTGCAAAAACATGCTATAGTATAAAGATTGGTGTATAATACAAATTCGAGAAGAAGTTTGGAAGGATGATAACAGATGACAAAACCAGTAATCGCCATCGTTGGTCGTCCGAACGTAGGTAAATCGACAATTTTCAACCGTATTGTTGGGGAACGTGTATCAATCGTGGAAGATATTCCAGGTATAACACGTGACCGTATTTATAGTTCGGCAGATTGGTTAACACATGAATTTAACATTATTGATACAGGGGGAATCGAAATCGGTGATGAGCCGTTTTTAGAGCAAATCCGCCAACAAGCTGAAATCGCTATCGATGAAGCGGACGTTATTATTTTCATGACAAACGGTCGTGAAGGTGTAACAGCAGCAGACGAGCAAGTAGCGAAAATTTTATATAAAACGAAAAAGCCAATCGTTCTTGCAGTAAATAAAATTGATAATCCAGATATGCGTGAAATGATTTATGATTTCTATTCATTAGGATTTGGCGAACCATTCCCAATTTCAGGTTCACACGGTATTGGTCTTGGAGATTTATTAGATGAATGCGCGAAGCATTTCCCGAAGGAAGATGAAGAGCAATATGGTGAGGATGTCATTAAATTTTCATTAATCGGTCGTCCGAATGTTGGGAAATCATCACTTGTTAATGCATTTCTTGGTCAAGATCGCGTAATCGTTTCAGACATCGCGGGTACAACGCGTGATGCAATTGATACGCCGTACACATATGAAGAGCAAGATTATGTCATTATCGACACAGCAGGGATGCGTAAAAAAGGAAAAGTATACGAGACTACAGAAAAGTATTCCGTACTACGTGCATTGCGTGCAATTGAACGCTCAGACGTTGTATTAGTCGTTCTGAATGCAGATGAAGGTATTCAAGAACAGGATAAAAAAATCGCTGGCTATGCGCATGAGGCGGGTAAAGCGATTGTAATCGTTGTGAACAAATGGGATGCGATTGAAAAAGACGAGAAGACAATGAATTTCTATACACAGCAAATTCGTGAGCACTTCTTATTCTTAGATTATGCACCAATTGTGTTCGTATCGGCAAAAACGAAACAGCGCGTGCACCAAATTTTACCGGTTGTAAAACGTGTAAGTGAAAACCATGCGATGCGTATCCAATCATCTATTTTAAATGAGGTAATTGAAGATTCGGTAGCACGTAACCCAGCACCATCTGATAAAGGGCGTCGTCTACGTATTTACTACGCAACGCAAGTAGCTATTAAACCACCTACATTTGTTGTGTTCGTAAATGATCCAGAATTAATGCATTTCTCTTATGAACGTTTCCTAGAAAATCGTATTCGTGAAACATTTGATTTTGAAGGGACTCCAATTCGTTTAATTACACGCGCACGTGATTAATTCGTTAAAGGGGATAGACTGATGGAAAATGTAACAGTATTAGGGGCTGGTTCATGGGGGACGGCGCTTGCCATTGTACTTGCTGAAAATGGGCATAACACGTTTCTTTGGACGCATAGGGAAGATCAGGCAGCTGAAATCAATAACAGCCATACAAATAAACAATACTTACCAGAAACAGTTTTACCAACAAACTTGCGTGCAACAGCCTCTCTTGAAGAAGCGGTAGCACATGCTAAAACGATTGTTGTAGCTGTACCGACGAAAGCGATTCGTGAAGTATGTAGCAATGTATCCAATCTTTTAAATGAAACAAAACTTTTTGTTCATGTGTCAAAAGGGATTGAACCTGATACGTTATTACGTATTTCCGAGCTGATGAAAGAAAGCATTGAGCCGCAATATATCGAGGAAATCGTTGTGTTATCAGGTCCTTCACATGCCGAGGAAGTCGTGCTACAACATCCGACAACGGTATCAGCTACGTGTGCTTCAATGGAAGCGGCTGAAAAGGTACAAGACTTGTTTATGAGTAATTATTTCCGTGTCTACACGAATGATGATGTCATCGGTGTAGAAATCGGTGGTGCACTTAAAAATGTTATTGCATTAGCAGCCGGTATTACGGATGGTCTTGAGTATGGTGACAACGCAAAGGCGGCGCTCATTACGCGCGGCCTTGCGGAAATTACACGACTCGGTGTAAAAATGGGCGGTAACCCGTTTACGTTTGCAGGACTTACAGGTATGGGCGATTTAATTGTCACGTGTACAAGTGTGCATTCACGTAACTGGCGTGCTGGCAATATGCTTGGAAAAGGCCTGAAACTACAAGAAGTACTTGATCAAATGGGCATGGTTGTAGAAGGGGTACGAACGACGAAAGCCGCGTATCAGTTAGCGCAAAAATACGATGTGTCAATGCCGATTACAACAGCGCTTTATGAAGTGTTATTTAATGATAAAGCACCAAAGCAAGCGGTCGATGAACTGATGATTCGTATGAAAAAATCAGAAATAGATGAGATACGCTAACGAAAAGCTTCAGGTAGCGTGTAATCAATTACAATAGTGATATTTTTAGCAAGCATTTTTCTATAAATCTTGTCTTAAAAGTATAGTTTTTACGCTAACATAATATGAATTTTAATAAAATGTTCACAAATTTAGGAGGCACGTGTAAGTGTCTCCTATTCTTTTATATGAGAAAACGATATAATTACTATTAATGTGAATTTTTGAAAGATGAAAGGCGGTTTTTTCTTTGAGTCCGTTTTTAACTATGGATTTATCAAGGTTTGTGCTAAATGCACGAGGGCCTTTAGCAAGTGTTCCTGCATTAGACGTAATGTGGATTTCATTTTATTCAATTGGATTAATGATGGTGTCGATTTTAATCGTTTCGGCAGTGCGTAAATGGGTACATAATGCAGTTTTATCAATTATTTTCCGATTAATTGCATTCGCTATGTTTTTTATCGGAACAATATTAATGGTGCTCGTTGTTGCAACGTGGCCAGCTTAAGTAATGGAAGGTGAAAATAATGAAAAAGTACTTCTCGATGCTTGCAATAATACTCGTTTCGATTATGTTGTCGGCTTGTGGCGCTTTATATAATAATGATGAGGAGAAAAGGGTTCAACACACACCAGATTTAGATTCCCTTAGCTCCATTCAACGAGCAATCGACGCATATCAACAAGATACGGGCGTATTACCAATTAAAAATAGTGAAGCTAATACAGATATTTTCGTTAAATATCAAATTGACTTCTCAAAACTAACAAATGGTGGCTATATCGCAAAATCTCCGGATAATTCTTTTGAACAAGGTGGTATTTTCCAATATGTAATTTGGGATGCTGAGGAAAATCCGGCAGTAAAATTAATTGATTTACGTATGACAGAGCGTCTACGTGAAGTAAATTTACGATTTATGTCAACACAGTATCCACAATTTAAAGAGCGAATCGCGGACTATGTATATACAATAAACTATGACAATATCGGCTACGAAACGGATGTAGCAGTAGAAAGTCCGTATTCAAGTAATCTACTACCATTAGTTATTTCGACTGAAGGTGTTGTGTATGTTGATTATTCTATTGAATTGCAGCAATTTATTAAAGAAAAGGGTTTAACACCAACGCCTGGTGAAGATATTCGCTATTTAATAGCAGATGAATCGCCTATTTTACCAGCTTATTCTTTACCGTATACAGTAGATGAAAATAATGACGTAATCTTTATGTATGATCCTGTAAAAGCAAAAGAAGAGAAACAACAAGAAGAAAAATAAAAAAAGATGCTCCTCGCAAATTTGCGAGGAGCATTTTTCATATTTTAATGAACAATTCATACAATATTAATACGTAAAGGGGGAGCCGTATGTCAGAACAAGTATTTAAACAGTTAGCTGAGCGTACGAATGGTGACGTATATATCGGTGTTGTAGGACCTGTACGCGTCGGTAAATCGACGTTTGTCAAAAAGGTAATGGAAACAATTGTGTTGCCTAATATTGCGTATGAGGATGAACGTAAGCGAGCATTGGACGAGTTACCACAAAGCTCGCCTGGTCCGGTCATTATGACAGCAGAGCCAAAGTTTGTGCCCGCACAAAGCGCACATATCACAATTGGGGAAAATGATTTAGCATTTCGCATTCGATTAGCGGATTGTGTTGGTTATGTAATAGATGGAGTTAGAGGATATGAAGATGAGAATGGCCCTAAGTATGTACAAACACCATGGCATAATGAACCGATTCCATTCCAGGAAGCGGCGAAAATTGGTACGGATAAAGTTATTCGAGATCATGCTAATATTGGTGTTGTTGTAACAACGGACGGCACGGTAAATGGCATTAAACGTTCTGCTGCGGAAGTGGCAGAAAGACAAATCATTAACCAGCTTCAAGAAATCGGGAAACCTTTTGTTGTAGTGTTAAATAGCACAATGCCTGCCCATGAAAATACGATTCGCCTGCGCAATGAATTATTAGAGAAATATAATGTACCCGTGCATGCTGTAGCAATTGAGCAACTATCGAAAAAAGATATTATGTATATTTTGCAAGAAGCGCTATATGAATTCCCGGTTGAAGTCATTGATGTAGAAAAACCAGACTGGTTAGATGTTTTAGAAGATACACACCCAATCCATACGACGCTTAATGAAGCGATTGATCAGATGACAGCATCCATTGGAAAAATTCGCGATGTTGAACATGCAGCAAACGTGCTCGCACAAATTGATTTTGTGAAAAGCTGTGAATTGCAAGAGGTAGACCCAGGGCTAGGTGTTGCTACAATTCGTCTAGCAATTACCGAGGATACGTATAAAGAAGTTTGTAATGAGTGGCTAACAGAACCAGTAGAGACGAAGAAAGATTGGTTATTATTTATAAAAGAATCCGCACAAGCAAGAGAGGAGCAAAAACGCTTTAAAGATGCGATTGAACAAGCGAGAAAAGAAGGTTACGGGGTGACGTTACCAACAATCGATGAATTCTCACCAAGTGAACCAGAGCTTATTCAACAAAATAATTTTTATGGTGTACGTATGAAGGCGATGGCTGCATCATACCATGTTATTCGCATTGATATGGGCACAGAATTTTCACCGCTTATCGGTTCAGAGTTCCATAGTCAACAATTGCTAAAAGATTTGAGGCATGCGTTTGAGTATGACCGTGACGCTTTATGGAATACACAACTGTTCGGTACACCGCTTCATGAAGTGCTAAAAGAAAGTATACGTTATAAAATGGATGCAATACCAAAAAGTGCTAAAGAGCGCATGCGTTTAACAATTGAACGTATGGTAAATGAAGGTGAACGAGGTATTGTGACATTTGTGATTTAGTAAAATTATCAGAAAAAGTACATCATGTTTTTATGAAGAACAGCGACAAATTTAGGTATTTTGTCCTGTTCTTTTCATTTTGGTTAAAAAAAAGCCGTGGAACTTAAAAAATACGATGAAATACAGTTGCTAAGCGGTTTTTCTTATGTTAGTCTTTTTATATGATTTAGGTTCATGACCCTTTGAGAGGAGGTGAATGGTGTGAATAAAACAGAATTAGTAAACTCTGTTGCTGAAGCTGCAGGTCTTTCAAAAAAGGACGCTTCTAAAGCAGTTGAAGCTGTATTTGATACAATTCAAGATGCTCTTGCAAAGGGTGACAAAGTACAATTAATCGGTTTTGGTAACTTCGAGGTACGTGAACGCGCAGCTCGTAAAGGTCGTAACCCACAAACAGGTGACGAAATCGAAATCGCTGCAAGCAAAGTACCTGCTTTCAAACCAGGTAAAGCGCTTAAAGATGCTGTAAAATAATACACATCTGCAGTTACATAGAGCAGCCTTCCATGATTTTCATGGAGGCTGCTCTTTTTTCTAGGTGGATAGGAAAGTACAAGTTTTCAAGGAAATCCACAAAGATGCGACATCATTTCGCGCTATTTGGCGCGAAATGTGTTTTTCTAATTAGTTACTACATATTTTTGATAAATAGGGCAAGCAGTTTTGAACTTAACGTTCGGATATGCTACGATTCATGTGTTAAGTTGAACGTTTTGTCACTTCAACGAAAGAAGAGAAAGCATTGGGGAATAATGGCGATAATCAGTGGGGAATCATCGTTAAAGTGATTATTTTGATGGAAGGATAGGCAATTGAATTTCATCAAGTAAAATAATGTACAATTTACCAAAGGGAATTACAATTTAGGAGGCAATTATGTCGAACGTTGATTTAAAAAAGATAGAAGAAGCAGTTAAAATGATACTAGAAGCTGTAGGAGAAGATGTAAATCGTGAAGGGTTACTAGATACACCGAAGCGCGTTTCGAAAATGTATGCAGAAATGTTTAGTGGCTTACAAGAAGATCCTCGTGATTACTTCAGTACCGTATTTCATGAAGAACATGAAGAGCTTGTATTAGTAAAAGATATTCCCTTTTACTCGATGTGTGAGCATCACTTAGTGCCTTTTTACGGTAAAGCACATGTTGCCTACATTCCTAAAGATGGTAAAGTAGCTGGGTTAAGTAAATTAGGTCGCTGTGTGGAATCTGTAGCTCGTCGTCCACAATTACAGGAGCGTATTACGTCAACAGTAGCTGACACAATTATGGAAATGTTAGATCCAAAAGGTGTGTATGTAGTCGTTGAAGCCGAACATATGTGTATGACAATGCGTGGCTTAAAAAAACCAGGAGCTAAAACAGTTACGTCAGTTGCGCGCGGTATTTATGAAACGGATGATGTAAAACGACGTGAAATCATTTCCTTTATTCAAATGTCTTAATTTCCGCAAAATTATGTTATGATAAGGGAAGAAAAACGTTGGTATGAGGAGAGTAAACGATGACACAACCTGATTATATTATCATTGAAGCACAGGAAGATGGCGTACACGTAATTGGCTTAACACGTGGGACGGATACAAAATTCCATCATTCTGAAAAGCTAGATGCAGGCGAAGTAATGATTGCGCAATTTACAGAACATACATCTGCAATGAAAATTCGTGGCAAAGCTAAAATTCATTCAGCACATGGTGTAGTTGAAAGTGGCTTGAAAAAGTAATGTGTTATACTCTCGAATTTGATACAACATCAGGCTAGCTATGCTATAATGAAGCATAGTTACGATAGTGAAATGGAGTACTATTTATGGATGCAACAACTATTGGCCAAGCTGTAGGACAATTTAAAACATCAATTTTGGACAGCATTCGGCACAACACATTACTAAAATATACGGGCACACCGCTGTTAAATGAGCAACAGCTGTTTTTTTTAATGCTTCCGAAGCTAAATGGTGAAGCATGGAATGATAACATTACTAAAAGTGCTATAACAGTAGGAATTGTGCATTCATCCCTTGCGGAGCATGATAAAATTCATGCGACAAATGCCGAATCAAAAGAGCAACAATTAACTGTTTTATCAGGCGATTATTATAGTGGTCGTTACTATCAATTGTTAGCACAAATAGAGAACATATCGTTAATTCGCCAGTTGTCTAGAGCAATTGTAGCCCGTTGTGAACACGAAATAACGGTATATGAGGAACAAACTCGTGCTTTCTATGAATGGATTGATAGTTTAATTGTCATTGAAACCGCTTTAATTGAGCGTTTTTATCATGTCTATCAGTACGATCATTATAAAGTATTAATGCAACAAACATTAATCGTTACACGTTTGAAAAGAGAGTTGGCTAACTTATTGCAAGGACAACCATCTATTTATATAGAGCGTATGCAAAATAGTCTTCTAGGGCAATCGGTGAAAGAAGCGCTAGAAGATGAAATAAATAATCGAAAACAGTTGCTTGATGCAAGTATTACATCGAGTACGGTTAGCGAGACGTTAAAACAACGAGTAATTGAAATGGTGTCTTAATTGTTTGTCAACAAAGAAAGGTTTTGAGAAAATGGCAAAATCGAAAGAACAACATGTACATGAAGTATTCGAGAGCATTTCCGGAAGCTATGACAAAATGAACTCTGTTATTAGCTTCCAAATGCATAAACTATGGCGTGATGATGTCATGAAAAAAATGAATGTCAAAAAAGGCTCTACATGCTTGGATGTTTGCTGTGGCACGGCTGATTGGACGATTGCTTTAGCGAAGGCAACAGGCGGAAATGGAATTGTCAAAGGGCTTGATTTTAGTGAAAGTATGTTAGCTGTTGGGAAGAAAAAAGTATTGCCATATGACTTCGTGGAACTAATTCATGGAAATGCAATGGAGCTTCCGTTCGAAGATAATACGTTTGATTATGTAACAATTGGTTTTGGATTACGCAACGTACCGGATTATATGCAAGTACTACGCGAAATGAATCGCGTATTAAAACCAGGAGGTATGGCTGTTTGCTTAGAAACATCCCAACCTGAAATTCCAGTATATCGTCAACTTTTCCGATTTTACTTTAACTACATCATGCCGTTGTTTGGGAAAATCTTTGCAAAAAGCTATAAAGAGTATTCGTGGTTGCAAGAGTCTGCAAACGATTTCCCTGGTATGAAAAAACTTGCTACTATGTTTGAGCAGGCAGGCTTTGAAAAAGTAACATATAAAGGCTATAGTGGCGGCGCGGCAGCAATGCATATGGGCTTTAAAAAAGAAATTTAGCGGGAGAAGGTTTGTTCACGTGGAAAAGATGAAGTTGAAGTTGCTCTATGCTGATTTAAAATCAGACATAGATATCATCGAAAAAGAATTAGAAACAGCGTTGAACTCGTCTTCACACTTGTTAAATGAAGCATCCCTTCATCTTTTACAAGCGGGCGGCAAACGAATTCGCCCTGTATTTGTATTACTTAGTGCGAAATTTGGGCAATATGATATTGAACGTGTCAAACAAATTGCCGTACCGCTTGAACTTATACATATGGCGTCACTTGTTCATGACGATGTAATTGATAACTCAGATATGAGAAGAGGAGAGCTTACAGTGAAAGCGCAGTGGAATAATCGAGTGGCCATGTATACGGGCGACTTTATTTTTGCGCGTGCACTGGAATATGTTACAACGATTGAACATCCACGTGTCCATCAAATTTTAGCACGTACGATGGTGGAAATTGTTAATGGTGAAGTGATTCAAATTGAAGATAAGTTTCGTTTAGATCAAAATTTAAAAGATTATTTCCGTCGCATTAAGCGTAAAACAGCACTGCTTATTGAAGCGAGCTGTGAATTAGGTGCGATTGTCGGTGGAGTGGAACCGAAAAATATTCGTCGCTTAAAACGTTACGGCTATTTTGTAGGCATGAGCTTCCAAATTGTTGATGATATTTTAGATTTTACGGCAACAGATAAAGAGTTAGGTAAACCAGCTGGAAGCGACTTGTTGCAAGGAAACATTACATTGCCTGCACTCCTTTTAAAAGATGATCCACAAGTACGCCCTTACATTGATAAGGTAATTGCCGGTACATTAACAGAAGAAGAACGCAAAGATATGCTGAAAATAATTCGCAAATCAGATGCTATTAAACAAGCAGCGAAATTAAGTGATAAATATTTACAAAAAGCATTAAAAGAAGTAGAAGCATTACCGAACCATCCGATGAAGAAAAAATTGCGTGATATCGCACTGTTCATCGGTAAGCGGAAATTTTAGCTAATACTTGCACCGGTAAGGTTATTTTGGTAATATTTATCGGTAGGGGAAAAAACCTGTATTGAATTTAAAGGAGTGTTAAAATAATGGCTATCGAAAAAACTTTTTTAATGGTTAAGCCTGACGGTGTTGAACGCCAAGTAATTGGTGACATCATCGACCGTTTCGAGCGTCGCGGTTTTACAATGCGCGGAGCTAAATTAATGAATGTATCTCGTGAATTAGCAGAGCAACACTACGCTGAACATAGTGAACGTCCATTCTTTGGTGAATTAGTAGATTTCATCACTTCAGGTCCTGTATTTGCAATGGTATGGGAAGGCGAGTCTGTAATCTCTTTAGCTCGTATTATGATCGGAGCTACTAAACCATCAGAATCTCAACCTGGTACAATCCGTGGTGACTATGCAGTAACTGTATCTCACAACGTAATCCACGGTTCTGACTCATTAGCTTCAGCTGAGCGTGAAATCGGCCTTTGGTTTGGCGGCGAGTTAGTTTAATTTTAACGCAAACATAAAAATAGCTATCACATTTGTTGTGATAGCTATTTTTTTACATATATAATTCAGAAAAG
>JBJEFO010000303.1:0-42043 GCA_051874135.1 Lysinibacillus sp. | reverse complement strand
ATAGAGCGAGTTGTGTCTTTTAAGTTCGTTATAGTTTAACAATCCAACCGAATGGGTCTTCGATTTTGCCAGTCTGTATACCTGTTAATGTATCGTACAATAATTGTGAAAGTCCACCTATTTTACCGTCGTTAATGACAAAGTTCTCTTCTAAATATTTTAACTCGCCGACTGGTGAAATAACAGCAGCTGTACCTGTTCCGAATGCTTCCTCTAATTGTCCATTTTTATGAGCTTCGATAATTTCATCGATAGAGATTCGGCGTTCTTCAACTGGAATTTGTTTGTAATGTAAAATGTTGATGATAGAATCTCGTGTAATACCAGCTAAAATACTGCCGTTTAATGCTGGTGTGATGACTTTGCCGTTAATTTTAAAGAAAATATTCATACTGCCTACTTCTTCGACATATTTATTTTCTTTGCCATCTAACCATAATGTTTGGTCAAAACCATCTGCATTCGCTATCTCTTGCCCTTTTAAGCTACTTGCATAGTTTCCGCCTGTTTTTGCTTCACCTGTACCGCCAGCAACCGCACGCACGTATTGCTGTTCGACTAAAATTTTGACAGGATTAATACCACCTGCATAATAAGAACCTACTGGTGACAGGATAATCATAAATTGATATGTTTGCGACGGTGCTACGCTTAAAGATGTGTCTGTTGCAATAATGAACGGACGGATGTACAACGAAGTACCTGGTGCACTTGGAATCCATTCTCGGTCAATTGTAATTAATTGTTTTAATGCTTCTAATGCAAGTTCTTCATCGATTGCTGGAATACATAATCGTTCATTCGATAAATTTAAGCGTCTAAAATTACTTTGTGGGCGGAATAACAACACGTCATTTGCTTCTGTCACATAAGCTTTTAATCCTTCAAATACCGTTTGCCCGTAGTGAAATACTTTACTAGAAGGGTCTAATATAATTGGTTGATAAGGAACGATACGTGGATCATGCCATCCTTTACCTTCTGTATAGTCTAAAATAAACATGTGATCCGTAAAGAATTTCCCGAATCCAAGAGCGGATGCTTCTGGTTTTTCTTTTTTATTTGACGTTAATTCAATTTGTATTTTCATATTAAATAACCTCCGACATATGGCTTTTGTATTAAGTATACGCATTTCTAACTTGGATTTAAAGATTTGAATGAATTATCTGACTTGTAAAATACATATTCAAAAGCGAGTGCTTTCATGAGCGAACTGTACGTATTCTTTTAGCTACTTACAGGAGGTGCCTACGTGTTTGTAGAGCTACTCCTGTAAGCGAGCGTTTTAAGGAATTTGTTAATTGCCTTTCAGTTGTAAAATTAAGCTTTCATCTGGTGTTACAAATAATGTTTTTTGCTCGAAATAAATAACAAATCCAGGCTTTGCTCCATTTGGCTTTTTCACCTGGCGAATTTCTGTATAATCGACCGGTACAGAAGATGATTCGCGGGCTTTACTGAAATAAGCACTTAAGACAGCAGCTTCATGCAAAGTTGTTTCATCTGGGTGTTCAGCGTGAATAACGACATGGGAGCCAGGAATATCTTTCGTATGTAGCCAAATATCTGTTTTCTTCGCTAATTTAAATGTTAAATAATCGTTTTGCTTATTGTTTTTACCGACTGAAATCGCGATGCCTGTGGAAGATGTAAACTTTTCTGGCTCAGGCTTCGTCTGTTTTTTCTTTTTCTTTGAAGCACGCAGGCGAAGATAGCCTTGCTCTGCTAATTCCTCACGAATTTCTTCTATATCTGCAGGGGCAGCTTGCTGAACTTGCTGGGCTAACATTTCAAAATACGCAATTTCTTCTTCTGTTTTTTGTTTTTGCTCTTTAATCATGACAAGTGCATTTTTAGCTTTGTTGTATTTTGTGTAATAGCTTTGTGCGTTTTCGATTGGTGTTTTGCGCGGACTTACAGGGATTGTTACTTGTTCTCCGGTATAGTAATTTTCCACTGTTACATGCGCTACGCCTTTTGCAAATTGATAAACATTAGCCATTAATAGTTCGCCGTATAGTTGAAATTCATCAAGCTTGCTCGCACGTTCGTAGTCTTTGTCTAGCTTTTTTAGTTTCAATTTTAATTTATCGATTTCATTTGTCAGCCAGCGTTCTAAATCACCTGCTTGCTGTTTAACACGGTCACGCTCAGCACGGGCAAAGAATACACGATCAAGTAATTCACCGAGCGTTTTATAAGTTGTTTCTTGACCATCTAGATGCTTAAGCGCAATAGGTGAAAAGGCAACTTTACCGTTTTCTTTATATGTTGGTTGTGCCGCATTTTCGATGTCCGTCATAAAGCTTTTAAAAATGTCGGCGTTATTTGTTCCGTTAAGGCGGTATAAAAGTTCATTTGCATGTAGCGGGGAGAACCCGGCAAAATGCGCAACGACTTCTTTCGGCTCGCGCGGTTCAGCAAAAAACGTTTGAACATCTTCAGTACTCACAGTAAATGGATCAACTTTATTTTGTGCGGGTGGTGCGATATACGGTTGACCTGGAAGCACTGTACGATAGCTATTCACGGATGGCGGTAGATGTTTTAAACTATCTAAAATACGCAAGTTGCTCGCATCAACTAAAATGCAGTTACTATGGCGTCCCATAATTTCGACGATTAATTTTCGTGTTACAGGGTCACCGATTTCATTTTTACTTTCGATTGTCATTTCGATAATGCGTTCACCGTTTTGCGCAGAAATGTCGTGGATAAACCCACCTTCCAAATGTTTGCGTAATAACATGCAAAACATCGGTGGCTCAGCAGGGTTATCGACTGCTTGTTCCGTAATATGCATACGTGCGTACGATGGATGGATCGACACTAATAATTTATAATTAGCTCCACCAGCACGAATTTGAAGCATTATTTCAAGTGCATTCGGCTGATGAATCTTTGTAATACGTCCTGTTACTAGCTTTTGTAGCTCGTTTGTCATTGAACGCGTTAATAATCCGTCAAATGCCATTAGTCATTCCTCTTTCATTTGTAGCTTCTTGCTACATTATTGTATAAGTAATTGCCAATTCAATCTCTCTTATGATAGCATTTTTTCTTACGTGTGAGGATGTTTACATATTTCTATAAAACATTCGTCATAACAAGTAAAACATATGCTATAATTGGTGCAGTATGCAAAGAAGGATGTGACGAACCTTGGTGCGTAGTATGACGGGCTTTGGTAGGGGTGTCACAACGACGAAATCTCATCAACTGACGGTTGAAGTTCGTGCTGTGAATCATCGTTTTTTAGAAATTAATACAAAGTTTCCGAAAGAGTGGATGGAGTCTGAAGTATTAGCGAAGAAGCTATTATCTCAAGCTTTATCACGTGGGAAACTAGACGTTATCATTTTCTTAAAAGAGCTCCAAACAGCTGAGCAGAAAATTGAAATTAATTGGCCGCTTTTAGAAGCATATCGTAAAGCGAAAGAAGAGCTTTCACAAAATATGTTAATGGAAGAAAAATGGACGATGCAAGAAATTGCAATGCTCGACCAAGTATTGGCTGTACAAAAAGAGGAACTTGTACATGAAGAAGTGCTGAATGCCGTTGAACAAGCCTTACAGGAAGCGATTGCGCAACTAATAGGTATGCGTGAGAGGGAAGGTTCAGAGTTAAAAGCAGTCATGTTACAATATAAAAAACAACTGCAACAACAAGTACAATGTATTCGTGAAACATCTGGTGATGCCGTAACGAAATATCGCGAACGATTAAAGCAACGAGTTGAAGAATTTACTAGCGGTCAACTGCTAGAGGATCGTTTGTTAACAGAAGTAGCGCTATTTGCAGAGCGTATCGATATTACGGAAGAGCTTGATCGTTTAGAAAGTCATTTCCATCAATTAGAGGAAACGCTTGAAGAAGGGATTCCAATTGGGCGTAAACTGGACTTTTTAATGCAGGAAATGCACCGTGAAATCAATACGATTGGCTCGAAAAATCAGTCATCGGAAAGTTCGATTGCAGTCGTACAAGCGAAAACAATTTTAGAGAAAATGCGAGAGCAAGTTCAAAATATTGAATAGCTAGAGAAGGAGTAATAGATGAAGAAACAACGTGGCTTATTAATCGTATTATCAGGTCCATCAGGTGTTGGAAAAGGAACGGTTCGCAAAGAATTATTCTCGCAAGCCAATACAAACTATGAGTACTCAATTTCAATGACAACACGTAATCCTCGCGAAGGAGAAGTAGATGGTGTAGACTATTTCTTTAAGAGTCGCGCTGAATTCGAGGCGTTAATTGAGCAAGGTGGCTTACTAGAACATGCAGAATTTGTAGGAAATTACTACGGTACACCGCTTGCTTATGTAAATGAAACGCTAGATGCTGGGCGCGATGTATTTTTAGAAATCGAAGTACAGGGTGCAAAGCAAATTCGTGAAAAAGCGCCAGATGCACTGTTCATTTTCTTAGCACCACCAAGTCTTTCAGAGTTAAAGTCACGCCTAGTTGGCCGTGGTACGGAGACGGAAGAGATCATTGCTAAGCGTATTGCAACAGCAGAAGAAGAACTTGAAATGATGAGTTTATACGATTACGTTGTAGAAAACGACGAAGTTGCCAATGCATGTGATAAAATTAACGCTATTATTAAAGCGGAGCATTGCCGTCGTGAACGTGTAGAAAAAATTTATTTATCAATGTTGAAGGGAGAATAAAATCCATGTTATATCCATCAGTAGATGCGTTAAAAAAAGAAATCGATTCAAAATATTCATTAGTGAGCTTAGCTTCTAAGCGCGCACGTCAAATGCAAGAAGAGGGCGGCGAACGCCTACATAAATATGTTTCTTACAAACCAGTAGGAAAAGCATTAGAAGAAGTAGCAGCGGGTGTGTTAAGAAGAGAAGATCAAGATGAAGAAGCTGTATACGAGGATGAAATTTAATTTCAGCTTTTGATGAATCGTTTCAAGATAGAGTTTTTATGTTAAGTTACTCATAATGAGCAAATTAAAAAATAATTATTCCCATAATCGGACATTATTCAAGTCCGTAGCCTTCGCGCATTTGCCTGCCACAGAACGAACCGTGGGGACAACACAGTTGGCTCTGTGGTTTGGCGGCTAGCGCAAACGGCTGAGGGCAATAAAACGTGAGAGTCTTTATTTTTGCTCGTATCGAGTTAAGTTATTTTCTTTCGGTTTGAAGTGTAACTCGCTTGAAAAATATAATGAATGTATTTTGTAGCTCCCGGAGAAGTATCTTTGGGAGCTTATCATTTGAAAGGATGAAAAATGTATGCAAAACAAAAATATATTACTTTGTGTAACAGGTGGCATTGCTGTTTATAAAGCGGTAGCTCTCACTAGTAAACTAACGCAAGCAGGTATGAATGTAAAAGTAATTATGACAGCATCGGCACAAAAATTCGTTAATCCATTAAGTTTTCAAGCGATGTCAAAAAACGATGTATTTTACGATACATTTGACGAAAAAGATTCAAAGGTGATTGCACATATCGATTTAGCAGATTGGGCAGATCTTATATTAGTAGCGCCAGCGACAGCAAATATGATTGCGAAAATGGCTAATGGAATTGCAGATGATATGGTTTCAACGACCCTTTTAGCAGCGACAGCGCCGATATGGATAGCACCAGCTATGAATGTTCATATGTACGATCATCCAGCGGTAAAACGCAACATTGCACAGCTTCATGCAGACGGTTATCGCTTTGTCGAACCTTCTGAAGGCTACCTTGCATGTGGCTATGTAGGAAAAGGGCGTTTAGAAGAACCAGAGAAAATTACAGCATTAGTGCAACAATATTTTATGCCGAAAAAACAGCCGTTAAAAGGGAAAAAAGTAGTCGTATCAGCTGGTCCAACACGTGAAAGGGTAGACCCAGTTCGATTTTTAACGAATTTTTCATCAGGTAAGATGGGCTATGCGATGGCAGAGGCAGCACGTGATTTAGGTGCGGATGTTGTCTTAGTGTCGGGTCCAACGAATTTACCGAAGCCAACTGGTATGAAGGTAATTAATGTAGAAAGTGCACAAGAGATGTTTGATGCGATTTGGGCACAATATGAATCAGCGAACATCGTCATTAAAACGGCTGCAGTAGCCGATTACCGTCCGAAAAATACGCACGGTCAAAAAATGAAGAAACAGCCAGGCGATGCAGTTTTAGAACTAGAACGTACGACAGATATTTTAGCGACACTAGGTGCTAATAAGGCACATCAGTTGCTAATTGGATTTGCTGCAGAAACGAACGATGTAGAAGACTACGGTACTCAAAAATTACAAAAGAAAAATGCGGATTATATTGTTGCAAACGATGTAACAGAGGAAGGTTCTGGTTTTGGTACAGATACGAATAGCGTTATTTTAATCGGACATGATTATAAGCAGAAGTTCGCACAGTTACCGAAAAAAGAGTTAGCATTGCGCTTACTTGAAACAATTGCAGAAAGAGAAGATTTTAAATGACACTAGTCGTTGCGCAAGTCATTGTCGATGTAGCTGCCTATCCGGTTGATCGACCGTTTGATTATTTAGTTCCGGACGAGTGGCATTCATTAATCGAGGTAGGTAGTCGTGTTAAAGTACCGTTTGGACCGCGTAACGTTCTTGGCTTCGTTGTCGCATTACACGATGAAACGGATGTACCAATGGATAAAATTAAGCCAGTAGCACAAATTTTAGATATTGAGCCGGTATTAACGATTGAAATGCTGAAGTTGTCAAAATGGCTAAAGCAGCAAACGATTTGTTATGAAATCGATGCATTGCAAGCGATGTTACCTTCTGCACTGCGAGCAAAATATGAAAAAATTGTGCATGCTACAGTCGATTTGTCGGCGTTACCTGAGATGTTGCAACGATACTTTAATAAAAACGGCAAAGCAAAATTTAAAGACTTTGAAAAAGAGGGACTACTTCGTGAGTTAAAGCAGGCAATGATGGACGGGCTTATAACGATTGAAAATAGCGTGAAACAACAAGGTTCTGTGAAAGAAATTCGTAAAGTACAAATCGTCTCGGATTTAGTTAAACTCGCAGAAGTAGAAGCGTCGATTGGCAACCGCGCAGCAAAGCAAAAACAGCTTGTGCAGTGGATGATGCATGTTCCTGGACAAATGTTTTTACCAGATGAGTTATGTCGTGAAGCGGGGGTAACAATGGCTGTGCTACAATCGGTCATTGAAAAGGGAGCCGCTTTCTTTATTAAAGAGGAAGTATACCGAGACCCATTTACAAAGGATGTTGCAAAGACGAATTTTTTAACGTTAACAGATGAGCAACACATTGCATTAACAGCAATTACAAAAGCGATGGATGAGCAACGTGCGGAAACATTTTTATTGCAAGGTGTTACGGGAAGCGGCAAAACAGAGGTGTATTTACAAGCAATCCAACATACGCTCCGCGAAGGAAAAGAGTCGATTGTATTGGTGCCTGAGATTTCATTAACACCGCAAATGACAGAGCGTTTCCGTTCACGTTTTGGAGAGCTTGTAGCGGTACTTCATAGCGGACTATCTGTCGGTGAAAAGTATGATGAGTGGCGCAAAATTCAACAAGGAAAAGTGAAAGTTGTTGTTGGTGCGCGCTCTGCCATTTTTGCACCGTTTGAAAATTTAGGCTTAATTATTTTAGATGAAGAGCATGAGTCGACATATAAGCAAGAAGATGCACCCCGTTATCATGCGCGTGATGTGGCGATTTGGCGCAGTCAGTACCACGCATGTCCTGTCATTTTAGGGAGTGCAACACCGAGCCTTGAGTCCTTTGCACGTGCGAGGAAAAATGTCTATACATTATTAACGTTAAAAAGCCGTGCGATGCAGCAGGATTTACCGACCGTGAACGTTGTTGATATGCGTGAGGAGTTAAAATTAGGGAACCGTTCGATGTTCTCGATTAGCTTAGTGGAAGCAATTCGAGAGCGCCTTACGAAAAAAGAGCAAACTGTCCTTTTTTTAAATCGCCGGGGCTATTCTTCCTTCGTGCTATGTCGGGATTGTGGAACCGTAGTAGAATGTCCGAACTGCGATATTTCGTTAACTTACCATCGTTCAAGTGAAAAGCTAAAATGTCATTATTGTGGTCATGAGGAATATGTACCAGAGTCGTGCCCGCAATGTTTAAGTGAGCATATACGCTTCTTCGGTACAGGGACGCAAAAAGTGGAAGAGGAATTATATAAATTATTCCCAGAAGCGCGCGTTATTCGAATGGATGTAGATACGACAAGTAAAAAGGGCTCACATGAAGAACTATTAGATGCATTTGCTAGTGGCGAGGCGGATATTTTACTCGGGACGCAAATGATTGCAAAAGGGCTTGATTTCCCGAATATTACGCTTGTTGGTGTGTTAAGTGCCGATACGAGCTTGCATCTGCCGGATTATCGTTCAGCTGAGCGAACATTCCAACTACTAACACAAGTAAGTGGACGTGCAGGTAGGCATGAAAAACCAGGGGAAGTCATTGTTCAAACGTATACGCCAGAGCATTATGCAGTAGAGCTATCAAAAGAGCAATTATATGAACCGTTTTATGAGCGCGAAATGCATATGCGTCGTCAAGCAGGCTATCCACCGTATTATTATTTAACACTTGTGCAAGTTTCGCATGAAGATGTCATGATGGCAGCGGAATATATAGCGCGAGCGGCAGAATATTTACGTTCAAATTTACCGTTTAACGTGTCGATTATTGGACCGACAACAGCGAGTATTCCCCGTCTCCAAAATAGATATCGCTATCAATGTTTGATAAAATACAAAATAGAACCAAATTTGATTCCCGTGCTGCTACAGTTAATTAAATTGTACAGATCGGAATGGATAAAAAAAGGAATCCAGCTCACAATTGATTTAGACCCATCAATGATTTGAGCTTGTGAAAGAGGTAAAAAATTATGGCAATTAAAGAAGTGGTAAAGGCGCCTGCAAAGGTTTTATCTTCAAAAACAAAAGAAGTAGAAGTAATCGATGAGACGATCATCGAGCTTTTAGATGATTTATATGACACGATGGTAGAGCATGACGGTGTTGGGATTGCAGCGCCACAAATTAATGTCGATTTACGTGTAGCAATTGTGGAGCTTGGTGAAGACATTTTAGAAATGATTAATCCAGTTGTTCTTGAAACACGAGGTGAAGCAGAGGATGTAGAAGGTTGCTTAAGCTTCCCAGAACTTTTCGGCTTAGTGAAGCGCCCAACATACGTAAAAATTGAGGCGGCAGATCGTGAAGGTCGTATTTATGAGCTAGAAGCAGAAGATTTTGAAGCTCGTTGTATTTTACATGAAATTGATCATTTAGATGGTGTACTGTTCGACTCAAAAATAACTCGTGTATTAACGCAAGAAGAACTTGATGAAATGTACGCAGATATTGAGGAGGAATAGTATGACGAAGGTCGTATTTATGGGGACGCCGGCTTTTTCGGCACCAATTTTACGCATGCTACATGAAGAAGGCTATGAAGTATTGGCAGTTGTGACGCAACCAGACCGTCCAGTAGGGCGTAAAAAAGTGTTAACACCGCCACCAGTAAAGGAAGAGGCAGTACGACTTGGTTTACGAGTAATCCAGCCAGAGAAATTACGTGGTTCTGAGGAGTTACAACAAATTATCAACCTTGGCGCGGATATCATTATTACAGCGGCATTTGGTCAAATTTTACCGAAAGAGCTACTTGAAGCACCTCGTTTAGGCTGTATTAATGTGCATGCGTCGTTATTACCTAAGTACCGAGGTGGTGCACCGATTCACCAAGCTATTATTGATGGGCAAGCAACAACAGGTGTAACAATTATGTATATGGCAGAAAAGCTTGATGCAGGTGATATCATTTCACAACGCGAAATTATGATTGAAGATACAGATCATACAGGTAGCATGTTTGATAAGTTAAGTGATGTTGGACGTGAACTGTTAAAAGATACATTACCTTCGATTATTGAAGGGACAAACGCACGAATTCCACAAGATGAATCGCAAGTAACGTATGCAAGTAATATTAGTCGTGAACAAGAGCGTATTAATTGGCATAATGATGCACGCACAATTTACAATCAAGTACGTGGTTTACACCCGTGGCCGGTTGCCTATACAACATTTGAAGGGGCAAACTTTAAAATTTGGTGGGCACAAGTTGGACAGACGGTAAATAATCGTGAGCCCGGTGAAGTAGTAGCAATTCATAAAGATTATTTTGAAATTGCAACGGGTGAAGGCGGTACGCTAGCAGTGCTAGATTTACAGCCAGCAGGAAAAAAACGTATGACGGCAGAGGAATACTTGCGCGGTACAGGCTCGAAATTACAGATTGGGGAACGTTTTGAATGAGTAAAAAGAAGCAACAAATATGGGACGGAAATGTGCGTGATGCCGCATTAACGATTCTATTAGCAGTCGACAAAAACCAAGCGTATAGTAATTTGCTTCTGCACCAAACAATTGAAAAATATAAACTGGATGTAAAGGACCGTGGTCTATTAACGGAAATCACGTATGGTACATTACAGCATAAATTAACGCTTGATTATTATTTAGAGCCGTTTATTCATGGAAAAGTAGATTTATGGGTACGATGGTTACTACGTATGTCACTGTATCAAATGCACTATTTATCACGTATTCCGGCACATGCAGCGGTAAATGAAGCTGTAGAAATTGCGAAGCGTCGTGGGCATAAAGGGATTGCATCGATGGTAAATGGCATTCTTCGTTCGATTTTGCGTGAAGGTGTACGCTCAACAGCTGATATTAAAGACGAGATAGAGCGTCTTGCAATTGAAACGAGCCATCCGCAGTGGCTAGTTGAACGTTGGGTGGAAAGTTACGGCTATGAAGAGACAGCGGAAATGCTTCGTGAAAATAATATTCCACCAGTGCAAACTGTTCGTGTCAATACGACGAAAGCGACGGTTGAAAACGTCCTTACGACGCTTGAGCGTGAAGGTGTAAAAGCGGTACGCAGTGAGGTAATGCCAGAATGCATCCACTTACAAACAGGTCAAGCTGCGCGTACGGCAGCATTTAAGCACGGACTTATCACAATTCAAGATGAAAGCTCGATGTTACCTGCAAATGTACTAAATCCGCAACCGGGGATGAAAGTGCTTGATATGTGTGCAGCACCTGGTGGTAAAACGACACATATGGCAGAGAAAATGCAAAATGAAGGTTCCATTTTAGCGATGGACTTACATCCGAAAAAACTCGATTTAATCGATGAAAATACAGCGCGTCTTGGTATTGAGATTGTGCAAACAGCACCGGTTGATGGGCGCAAGGCGGCAAGCTTCTTACCAAAAGAAAGCTTTGACGCGGTACTCGTTGATGCACCATGTTCAGGACTAGGTGTAATGCGCCGCAAGCCAGACATTAAGTATACGAAGCGCGAGGAAGATTTAGAAAGTCTACAAACGATTCAATTAGCAATTTTAGATAATGCTGTACAAGTATTAAAACCGGGTGGACGCTTAGTATATAGTACATGTACAGTCGATAAACGAGAAAATGAAGGAACGGTAGAAGCGTTTTTAAGTCAACATCCAGAAATGGAAAGTGAGAGCTTAACGAATTTACCGGAAAAACTATTAGCGAAACAAAATAACGGGATGCTACAAGTTTTCCCACAAGATTTTGGTAGCGACGGCTTTTTCGTTGCCGCTTTTCGTAAAAAAGGAGAAACAATTTAAGTAATGGATCAAAATAAATTTGATGAACGTATTCAAGATTTAGTGGAAGAGGCCGAAGTTAAACCGGCTCGTCGTGAGAAAAAAGAAAAGCCAAAGTTAAAAGAGTCAATTTATTCGTTACGCCCAGATGAACTGGAAGTATGGTTAAAAGAACATGGTGAAAAACCATTCCGTGCAGCACAAATTTACGATTGGCTTTATAATAAACGCGTAAAAACATTTGATGAAATGTTAAACCTATCAAAAGGATTACGTGAAAAATTAGAAGAAAACTTTACCTTAACAACGTTGTCAACGATTGTGAAGCAAGAATCAAAAGATGGCACAATCAAGTTTTTATTTCAGTTACAAGATGGCTATTCAATTGAAACAGTTTTAATGCGTCACGATTATGGAAATTCTATTTGTGTCACAACACAGGTGGGATGCCGTATTGGCTGTACGTTTTGTGCTTCGACATTAGGTGGTTTAAAGCGTCACTTAATGGCTGGGGAAATCGTAGAGCAAGTTGTTAAAGTACAACAGCAGTTAGACGAAACAAATGAACGTGTAAGCTCTATCGTAATCATGGGTATCGGTGAGCCGTTTGACAACTATGATGCGATGATGAACTTCTTGAAAATTGTTAATAACGATAAAGGATTAAACATCGGTGCACGCCATATTACAGTTTCGACATCAGGTATCGTACCGAAAATTTATCAGTTTGCGGATGAAGGGATGCAAATTAACTTTGCTGTATCTTTACATGCACCAAACCAAGAAGCACGTCAAAAGCTAATGCCAATTGCTCGTGCGTATAAACTTGATGAATTACTTGAAGCAGTTCGTTACTATACGAAGAAAACAGGACGCCGTGTAACATTCGAGTATGGTTTAATGTCAGGTGAAAATGATTCGGTTGAAGTAGCAGAAGAACTATCGGCATTAATTAAAAATATTAAATGTCACGTTAATTTAATCCCGATTAACTATGTACCTGAACGAGATTATATACGTACATCACGCAGTAAAATTTTCGAGTTTGAAAAAACATTAAAGAAAAATGGTATCAATGTAACGATTCGTCGTGAGCAAGGGGCAGATATTGCTGCTGCATGTGGACAATTACGTGCCCAAGAGCGATCAGAAGAAACGAAGTAGGTGGTCTAGTAGTGAACTTTACAGTTGAAAGTGATGTTGGATTAAGACGTACAGTGAATGAAGATCGGGTAGCGTTTGTCGAACGCCCTGATCAATTTAAGCTTGCGATTTTAGCAGACGGTATGGGTGGACATAATGCAGGCGATGTAGCAAGTGAAATGGCAATTGAGCAAATGCAAACACTATTTTTACAAGCAACAATCGAGCACTTTTCTTCATATGAAAGTCGTAAAGAATGGCTTCGTGATGCTATATCCCATATTAATCATGAGATTTATCAATATTCATTATCACATGAAGACTGTCAAGGAATGGGAACTACATTAATTGCCGTGTTAATTGATAACATGAACTGTTTAATTAGTCATGTCGGAGATAGTCGTGTATATCATTTCACAGACGAGACGGTGACGCTTATTACGCGTGACCACTCGTATGTAAATGCGTTAGTGGAAAGTGGCGAAATTAGTGAAGAAGAAGCACAAAATCATCCGCAAAAAAATTTTATTTTAAAGGCACTCGGTACGGAAAATTCAATTGAGCCGGACTTTTATGATGTTTTGTTAGCGGCAGATTCTTATTTACTTATTTGTTCAGATGGCTTAAGTAACAAAGTATCGACAGATGAAATGGTGGCGCTTATTACGCTTGCGATGCCGCTAGAGGAAAAAGGAAAAAAACTCGTACAACTAGCAAATGATTGTGGTGGCGAAGATAATATTTCCCTTGTACTAATGACAATGAAAGAGGAGGTGTAGGCATGTTGATTGGAAAACGAGTAGGCGAACGCTATGAAATTTTATCGCTAATTGGCGGTGGCGGGATGAGCCATGTATATTTGGCACATGATATCATTTTAGGCCGTGATGTGGCGATTAAAATTTTACGTTATGACTTTACAAATGAAGAGGAATTACATCGACGTTTTCAGCGTGAAGCGTTGTCTGCTACAAGCTTAACACATCCGAATATTGTTAGTGTATATGACGTTGGGGAAGATCGGGATATGCACTATATAGTTATGGAGTATATTAAAGGGAAAACGTTAAAGCAATACATACAGGAGTTTTCGCCATTGTCTCCAGCCAAAAGTGTGCAAATTATGAAGCAGCTAACGTCAGCGATTGCTCATGCGCATGAGAATGGCATCATCCATCGAGATATTAAACCTCAAAATATTTTAGTGGATGTTGAAGGGAATGTGAAAATCACAGATTTTGGTATAGCAACGACGTTGAATGCAACGAGTTATACTCAAACAAATTCAGTGATGGGTACTGTTCATTATTTATCACCTGAACAGGCCCGCGGTGGTATAGCGACAAAAAAATCAGATATTTATTCCCTTGGTATTGTGTTGTATGAATTGCTAACAGGTGAGTTGCCGTTTTCGGGAGAGTCAGCGGTTTCGATTGCGTTAAAGCATTTACAAACAGAGACACCATCTATTCGTGCGTTAGATGCGTCTATTCCGCAAGCGCTTGAAAATGTAGTGCTAAAGGCAACAGCGAAAGACCCAAATCATCGTTATATGAACGTGGATGAAATGGAAAAAGATTTACAAACATGTTTATCTGCATCGCGTCAACATGAGCCGAAATTTACACCGCCAATTGATAATGACGCGACAAGAGCAATTCCAATTATTAAAGAAAAAAACTCCTTTGATGATGTTGCAAAAACGAAAAAAATAGAGCCTGTAAGACCGGTAAAAAGTGCGCCGGTGGAGACACCGAAACAATTGCCTGAAAAGCCAAAAAAGAAGAAGTGGACTGTCATAATCGGGACACTTGTTACGTTAGCGATTTTACTACTCGTGTTAGTATTTGCGCTTACGCCAACAAAAAAGGAAATTCCGGATGTAGCGAATTTAACTATTGAAGAAGCGACGGAAATATTAGAAGATGCCGGCTTTAAATTAGGCAAACAAATTGAACGCAACGACGATGAAGTCGAAAAAGACTTTGTAATTGAAACGAATCCAAAGGCTGGTTTATCCCGTGCAAAGGGAACAGAAATTCAATTAGTTGTCAGTCTAGGAACTGAAACAGCCGTCATGGACAATTATGTTGGAAGTAAAATCGCGCAAGTGACACCGATTATCGAAAAGATTGGATTCAAAGATATTGACATTGAAGACGTTTTCAGTGATAGGCCTGCTGGTGAAATTGTTAGTCAGGAGCCTACAGCGGATACGGAATTTGTAGCGAAAGATACGGTATTGAAACTACAAGTAAGTCAAGGGAAAAAAGTATTAACCGTAACGAATTTAGCTGGCTTTAATGAAGCGGCACTAAATGAATATGCAAAAAGCTCTGGTTTTAAAATTAAATATGGTACACCACAAAACTCAGATACAGTTCCAGCTGGTAGCGTTATATCTCAAAAGCCAGCAGGTGGTTCACAGCTTGGAGAAGGGGGCACAATTGAAGTCGTTCTTTCAAAAGGGCCAGTAGAAAAACTTGTAAAGTGGTATTACAAAGTTGTGACGATTCCGTACGAAGCGTCATTTGATGAAACAGGCGAGCCAATTCCTCAAACTGTTTACGTTTACATTCAGGATAAATCCAATACAATGGCGGAACCTGTAGAGATATTAGAAATTACAGAAGATAAAACATACCGTATTGCGCTGGAGATTGTTGAAGGGGAAAAAGCAGCATATCGTATTGTGCGAGATTCGATTGAAATCGAACAAGATACCGTTTCATTCGAGGAAGCACAACAATGATTTTAAGGGAGGGTTTTCATGGCGCAAGGCCAAATTAGAAAAGCATTAAGTGGATATTATTATGTAGAGCAAGATGGTGAACTCATTCAATGCCGTGGTCGCGGAGTCTTTCGCAACCGCGGCGAATCACCACTTGTTGGTGATATCGTTGATTTTACACGAGAGGGCGAGTCAGACGGATATGTGATGAAAATTCATCCACGTAAAAATGAGCTCGTTCGTCCACCAATTGCCAATGTTGACCAAGCGATTCTTGTGTTTTCAGTAAAGGAACCGGCATTTAATACGATTTTACTCGACCGTTTTTTAGTTGTGTTAGAATCGTTCCGAATCGAGCCAATCATTTGTTTAACGAAAATGGATTTACTAACAGATGAAGAGCTTGTAGCGATACAGCCGTATATTGAAGACTATGAAAATATTGGCTATGAAGTCATTACAACGTATAAGGATGACGCCTCTTTACTTGAGCGTATTCAGCCAATGCTAGAAGGGAAAATGACGGTACTAGCAGGACAATCAGGTGTTGGGAAATCGACGTTATTAAATACATTAATTCCAGCATTAAATTTAAAAACGGGTATCATTTCGCAAAGCTTAGGTCGTGGCAAACATACAACGCGTCATGTTGAGTTAATCGAAGTTTGTGGAGGATTACTTGCAGATACACCAGGATTTAGTTCGTTTGATTTTGATACGATTGAAAAAGAACAACTAACGGCTTGTTTCCCGGAGTTTTTACGCATCTCAGAAGGCTGTAAATTCCGTGGTTGCTTACATATAAAGGAGCCGAAATGCGCGGTAAAAAGTGCGCTTGAAACAGGCGAAATTAAAAACTACCGCTATGAACATTATGAACAGTTTTTACAAGAAATAATTGATCGAAAGCCGAGGTACTAATGATGATTAAAATTGCACCATCAATTTTAGCTGCAAATTTCGCAAAATTAGGCGAAGAAGTAAAGGAAGTAGAAGCTGCAGGAGCAGAGTTAATTCATATTGATGTAATGGACGGACATTTCGTACCGAATATTTCATTTGGTGCTATTGCGTTAGAAGCAATTCGTCCGCTTTCAACATTGCCAATGGATGTTCATTTAATGATTGAAAATCCAGACCAATATATCGAACAGTTTGCAAAAGCAGGAGCAGATTATATTACAGTGCATGTAGAAGCTTGCCGTCATTTGCACCGTACAATTCAATTAATTCGTTCATTTGGTGTAAAACCAGGTGTTGTATTAAACCCGCACACACCGATTGAGTCGATTTTACATGTTTTAGAAGATATCGATATGGTATTGTTTATGACAGTAAATCCAGGCTTTGGCGGTCAAAAATTCATTCCATCTGTGCTACCAAAAATCGAAGCATTATCAAAGATTATTAAAGAACGCGGTTTAAACATCGATATCGAAATCGATGGTGGGATTACAGCTGAAACAATCGTACCATGTGCAAAAGCAGGGGCGAATATTTTCGTAGCCGGTTCTGCCATTTATGGTAAGGATGATCGCAAAGCGGCATTACAAGAAATTAAACAAGCTGGATTAAACGCAATCAAATGATCGTAGCCATTTGTTCAGGTGGACCTATTCGTGAGTTCGCTATGGATAGAAAGGTGAATAGATGGATTGGTGTAGACAGAGGTGCGTATTATTTAATAGAGAATGGTATAATTCCGGATATAATCGTAGGAGATTTTGATTCGGTTAGTGAAGAAGAATACGCTAGTATTTCACAAGTCGTACCGCATGTTGAATTATTTCAAGCTGAGAAGGATGATACAGATACGGATTTAGCTTTAATGAGGGCGCTTGATTTTAAACCGAGTGAGGTACTGTTGACAGGTGCTACAGGTGGTAGGCTCGATCATCATGAGGCGGCACTCCGTTCATTATACCGGATGCAAATGAATTATCCACATATCAAATTTAAAATTATTGATCCGCACAATGAATTACAATTTTTACTACCGGGTCGCCATCAGCTGATAAAAACACCTCATTCATATCTTTCATTTTTTGCATATGGTGAGAGTGTTTGCGATGTAACATTGCGCGGTGTGAAATATGAGACGACCGATGAAAAGATTGATTTGGCAACTTCGCGCTTTACTAGTAACGAAATCATCTCAGATAATGCGTATATCACGTTCTCTCGCGGCATATGTTTAATGATAAGAAGCATGGACTAAGGGGGAGCTGCTCTGAAAGTATATACATTTCAGTTACCGAAGTTTGTAAGTAGTATGACAAGAGCTTGTATTAAGCTATTCCGTCGCGAGAAAAAGAAATAAGAGGGAGTGGGTAACCATTTTTGGCTACTCACTCCCTTTATTTTTTGCACATTTACTTTTCATAATGAAAAATAAAAAGAGCATCAACATAAATGTCGATGCCCAGTACGCGATTAAACGCGCTCAACTTTACCTGATTTTAATGCACGAGCAGAAACCCATACGCGTTTTGGCTTACCGTCAACTAGGATACGAACTTTTTGTAAGTTAGCGCCCCAAGTACGTTTAGAAGCGTTCATAGCGTGAGAACGGTTGTTGCCTGTACGAGCTTTACGGCCAGTGATAACACATTGTTTTGGCATGTAAATTCCCTCCTTACAGATGAATCTGAAAGCTTGTTTTTCAGTTCGATATTTCACATACCATAATAATTTAACATAGACTGAAACACCTTGCAAGACATTTTGCATATACTTTCAAGAAAAAAACCTTTACAGCATAAAAACTGTGCTATAATCGCGATGAAAAGCAATCGTTTAGTTATAATGGCTAGACGAGTGTGAACGTTTTCTTTTATAATAAACATTTGTGTAGTACAATATAGACAGTCAAAAAGAGCCAAGGAGGCATACGTATGTCAGTAGAATTAAAAAATGAATTCGGCCAAATTGATATTTCAAATGATGTCATTGCACAAATCGCAGGCGGTGCTGCAATCGAATGCTACGGAATCGTAGGGATGGCGAGCAAGCATCAAATTCGTGATGGATTAACAGATATTTTACGTAAAGAAAACTTTGCAAAAGGTGTAATTATTCGTCAAGAGGGCGAGGATTTACACATTGATATGTACATTATTGTGAGCTACGGTACGAAGATTTCAGAAATTGCTTATCAAGTACAATCAAAAGTAAAATATACAGTAAACAAAACATTAGGTATGAGCGTAAAATCAGTGAACATTTTCGTTCAAGGCGTTCGCGTAATGAACGTGTAAGAGGAGGATTTAAGTCGGATGAAGTCATTAGACGGAATTAAATTTGCAGAAATGGTTCAAATGGGTGCACACCATTTGTATCAAAATGCAAGTTATGTAGATTCGCTAAACGTGTTCCCGGTACCAGACGGAGATACAGGTACGAACATGAACTTATCGATGACATCAGGTGCAAAAGAGACGGAAGCAAATGTAAGTGAGCATATCGGAAAAACAGCACAAGCGTTGTCAAAAGGTTTACTTATGGGTGCGCGCGGAAACTCAGGTGTAATTTTATCACAGTTATTCCGCGGTTTCGGTAAAATAATCGAAAAAGAGGCAACAATCGATGCAAAAATGCTAGCAGCAGCGTTCCAAGGTGGCGTAGATACGGCTTATAAAGCGGTGATGAAGCCAGTAGAAGGAACAATCCTAACAGTTGCACGTGAAGCGGCGGCTAAAGGTGTTGAAGTTGCTGAAACAACAGATAATTTAATTGAACTAATGGAAGCTTTTGTTGCAGAAGCGAAAGCATCTTTAAATCGTACACCAGAACTATTACCAGTATTAAAAGAAGTTGGTGTAGTGGATAGTGGTGGACAAGGCTTGCTATTCATATACGAAGGTTTTCTTGCTTCATTAAAAGGTGAGGCACTTCCTGAGAAAAATGATGCATCTTTAGATGATTTAATTAATGCAGAGCATCACCGCGTACAAGATTTCATGAATACAGAAGATATCGAGTTCGGTTACTGTACGGAAATTATGGTGCGTTTTGAAGCGGATAAAGAGCCATTTAGCGAGGAGCAGTTCCGTAATGAACTAAATCCGATGGGTGACTCGTTACTTGTTATTTCTGATGATGAAATTGCGAAAGTACATATTCACACAGAAACACCAGGTGCAGTTTTATCGGCGGGGCAAAAATACGGAAGCTTAATGAAAATTAAAGTAGACAATATGCGTGAGCAACATGCTGCCATCGTAAATGATGAATCAGCTTCGGCAGCGCCAATGAAAAAAGTCGAAAAAATTCCTTACGCAATCGTAACAATTGCGATGGGTGAAGGGATTGCTGGGTTACTTCGTTCAATCGGTGCATCTTACGTCATCGAAGGCGGCCAAACGATGAATCCGTCTACGGAAGATATCGTAAAAGCGGTAAAAGAAATTGGTGCAGAGCGCGTTCTTATTTTACCGAACAACAAAAATATCGTTATGGCGGCAGAGCAAGCAGCAGAGCTTCTAGACATTGAAGCCGCTGTCGTACCAACAAAAACAATTCCTCAAGGGATGGCAGCTATTCTTGCATTCAACCCTGAGGTAAGTGTTGAAGATAATAAAGGAAATATGACAGAAAGCTTTGCACATGTAAAAACAGGCCAAGTAACATATGCGGTTCGCGATACATCAATTGATGGCGTGGAAATTCACAAAGATGATTACATGGCACTTGCAGAAGGCAAAATCATTCTTTCAACACCACAAATGATGGATGCAGCAAAAGAAGTCATCAACCATTTAGTAGACGAAGATAGCGAAATCATTACTGTTATTTATGGTGAAGATGCAACTGAAGAACAAGCTAATGAACTTGCAAGCTTTATCGAAGAAAACTTCGCAGATGCAGAAGTAGAAATCGTAGAAGGAAAGCAATCACTATATCCGTTTATTTTATCAGTTGAATAAATTATACCCCGTTATTGTGGGATAAGTAGTAGCATAATGTGAGAGTGTAGGTGAATAATCATCTGCACTCTCTTTATCTTTTTAACGCGTTAAAGGAATTAACTGTAAGATGATGAAGTATAAAGAACCGGTGGGAGCTGTTAGATGATTTAATAGTTAGTTCTTACGATTTCGGTTTGTGATGAAAAGCTAGTTGTATCATTGCTGTGTCATTGATACACTTAAATTACGTATTAAATTATGAGAAAATTGAAGTGAGAAGGGGACTATATGAAATTTACATCGGTGTTTGATATTATTGGACCGGTTATGATTGGGCCGTCAAGTTCGCATACAGCAGGTGCTGCCCGTATTGGTCGTGTAGCGCGTGATTTATTTGGTCGCCAACCGAAGTGGGTAAGAATTCATTTATATGGATCGTTTGCCGAAACATATCGAGGGCATGGAACGGACGTAGCGATTGTAGGTGGTTTGCTCGATTATGATACGTATGATGAGCGAATTAAAACTGCTTTTAATGATGCAAAAGAAGCGGGTATGCAATATGAATTTATCCCAGAAGAAGCGCATAAGGAACACCCAAATACAGCGCGACTTGTCATGGGAGATGACAGTGGTGAAATGAGCGTTGAAGGAATTTCGATTGGGGGCGGAAAAATCGAAATTAGCGAAGTAAATGGCTTTAAATTGCGACTGACAGGTGGAATGCCAGCTATTCTTGTTGTGCATAATGACCGCGCTGGCTGTATTGCTAACGTTGCAAACTGTCTAGCTATGCACAATGTAAATATCGGTCATATGGAAGTATCACGCATTGAACGTGGGCATACGGCGCTAATGGTGATTGAAGTAGACCAAAATATTGATGAGCGTATTTTACAGCAAATCTCGTTTATCCCACATATTACGAAAGTATCAAAGATTAATAACTAGGAGGGCACATATGGACGTATTATTTCAAAATGTAAGAGAATTAGTAGCCCTTGCAGAAAAAGAAAATAAATTGATTTCAGAAATTATGATTGAACAAGAAATGCAAATTAGTGGACGTACACGTGAAGCAATTATGGAACAGATGGACCGAAACTTAACGGTTATGGAAGAAGCAATCGAGCGCGGTCTAAAAGGTGTGCAATCGGTTACAGGTTTAACAGGTGGCGACGCAGTGTTAATTCAACAATATATTGCGAGCGGCAAATCATTAGCAGGTGATTTACTATTAGATGCCGTTAGTAAAGCGGTTGCTACGAATGAAGTGAATGCAGCAATGGGAACAATTTGTGCCACTCCGACAGCAGGATCAGCAGGAGTTGTACCTGGTACACTGTTTGCTGTGAAAAACAAATTAAATCCTACACGCGAACAAATGATTCGTTATCTCTTTACATCTGGTGCATTTGGCTTTATCGTAGCTAATAACGCATCGATTTCTGGTGCTGCAGGAGGTTGCCAAGCCGAAGTTGGCTCAGCTGCAGCGATGGCAGCGGCTGCCATTGTTGAGATGGCAGGCGGTACCCCGCAGCAATGTGCAGAAGGCTTTGCAATTACGTTGAAAAACATGCTTGGACTTGTTTGTGATCCAGTTGCTGGTTTAGTAGAAGTGCCGTGTGTAAAACGCAATGCAATGGGGGCAGCAAATGCACTTGTAGCGGCAGATATGGCACTTGCTGGTGTATCAAGTCGTATTCCGTGCGATGAAGTAATCGGCGCTATGCATCGCATCGGTCAAACAATGAGTCCGAATTTAAAAGAAACGGCAAGAGGCGGCTTAGCGGCTACGCCAACAGGTAAAGCGCTTGCTGCGAAAATATTTGGAGGAGCTGTCGGGTAAGTGAATATTACCGAACCAGTATCAACTTTAAAAGGGGTTGGTAAGGAAACAGCGGAGCAGTTAACAGCGCTTGGCATTCATACAATTGAGGATTTGATATGGACGTTTCCTTACCGACATGAGGATTTCACATTAAAAAATTTAGCTGAAACACCGCATAATGAAAAAGTAACGATTGAAGCACGTGTGGAAAGTGTACCGGCTGTCACGTTTATCGGCAAAAAATCGCGCCTAACAGTAACCGTGCTAGCAGGTCGTCATTTAGTAAAAGTAGTCATGTTTAATCAGCACTATTTAAAGCAGAAATTAACTCCCGGAGTGACCATTACGGTATCTGGTAAATGGGATCGAGGTCGTCAAGTTGTTATTGGTTCATCAGTTAAATTTGGACCAAAACAAGACCAAAGTGATTTTGAACCGGTTTATAGTTTAAAAAATACAATTCATTTAAATCGCTTTCGGAAAATTATGCGTCAAGCATTGGATGAGGCAGGTCATTTAATTCCTGAAACATTGCCTGCTTCCATGCTTGAGCAGTACAAGCTATTGCCAATGCAAGAGGCACTAGAAGGTGTGCATTTTCCAAAAGATACAGAGCATGTTAAGCAAGCACGTCGCCGCTTTGTGTTTGAAGAGTTGCTCGTGTTTCAACTGCGTATTCAAGCTCTTCGTAAAGCGCGTCGTGATCATGAAAAAGGTTTAGCAATTGCTTATGATGTAGAGAAGCTTCGACATTTTATTGCGACATTACCGTATGAATTAACAGGTGCACAAAAACGAGTTGTAAATGAAATATGTAAAGATTTAAAGTCACTGCATCGTATGAATCGTTTATTGCAAGGGGATGTAGGGTCTGGGAAAACCGTTGTAGCTGCAATTGGACTATATGCTGCTGTGACAGCGGGTTTTCAAGGGGCGTTAATGGCGCCGACTGAAATTTTAGCAGAGCAGCATGCCGAAAACCTTTATGCGTGGTTTGAACCGATTGGCGTGCGCATTGCCTTGTTATCAGGTTCAACAAAGGCGAAAGCGCGTCGTGAAATATTAGCACGCCTTGCAGATGGCGAGATTGATATTTTAATTGGTACACATGCGCTCATTCAACCAGATGTCGAATTTAAAAATTTAGGCTTTGTTATTACCGATGAGCAGCATCGCTTTGGTGTTGAACAGCGTCGTATTTTACGTGATAAAGGTGAAAATCCAGATGTGTTATTTATGACAGCAACACCAATTCCACGTACGCTTGCAATTACCGCATTCGGTGAAATGGATGTGTCAATTATTGATGAATTACCTGCAGGGCGTAAACAAATTGAAACGCACTGGATGAAGCATGAGCAAATTGGTGCAGTACTGACGAAAATGGAAGCAGAACTAAAAGCAGGTCGCCAAGCGTATGTCATTTGCCCACTTATTGAGGAATCGGATAAGCTTGATGTGCAAAATGCCGTTGATGTGTATGAGCAACTCACTACATATTTCCTTAATCGATTTAAAATAGGTCTAATGCACGGACGCTTGCATCCAGATGAAAAAGATGCAGTGATGCGCACATTCAGTGAAGGAGAACTCCATGTGCTCGTATCGACAACCGTTGTTGAGGTAGGTGTAAACGTACCGAATGCAACGTTTATGGTTATTTATGATGCAGAACGTTTTGGCTTAGCGCAACTACATCAATTGCGCGGGCGCGTTGGTCGTGGTGAACACCAATCGTACTGCGTGTTACTTGCTGATCCGAAAACGGATGAGGGGAAAGAGCGCATGATTTCGATGACGGAAACAAATGATGGCTTCCGTCTAGCGGAAAAAGATTTAGAACTGCGTGGACCAGGTGATTTCTTTGGCAAAAAACAAAGTGGTTTGCCTGAATTTAAAATGGCGGATTTAGTGCATGATTATCGTGCTTTGGATGTCGCTCGACAAGATGCAACGCGTTTAATTGAAGAAGAGGCATTTTGGACTGCTGAACAATATGCGCCGCTTCGTAAAATGCTTGAAGCATCAGGTGTTTTAGAGGGCGAGCGGATTGATTAGTATTGCTTTTAATAGTTAGTCCTAATAATAAATTTCAGCGTAGCAACAAAAAAGTTGTTGCGTTCTTTTTTTCATTTCTGTATATTGGTATTAGTACCAAGTGCTAATACTTAATGAAAAGGTGACGGATGTTATGAAACGTACAAAAAAAGAGCGCCAGCAAATGTTAACAGAAACGATTGCGGATAATCCATTCGTCACTGATGAGCAGTTAGCAAAACAATTTGGCGTAAGTGTTCAAACAATTCGACTGGATCGTATGGAATTATCGATTCCTGAATTGCGAGAACGTATAAAAGATGTAGCAGCTAAAAATTATGAGAATGAAGTCAAATCGTTACCACTCGATGAAGTAATTGGAGAAATTATTGATATTGAATTAGATAAGCGTGCGCTTTCGATTTTTGATGTTGGCGAGGAGCATGTGTTTCAGCGAAATGGAATCGCACGAGGACATCACTTATTTGCCCAAGCAAACTCTCTTGCGGTAGCTGTTATTGACGATGAACTAGCGTTAACGGTTAAATCCAACGTTGCTTTCGTAAAACCTGTAAAAGCAGGGGATCGAGTCGTTACGAAAGCAGTCGTGCACACACAACAATCGGAGAAAAATCGAACGATTGTGAATGTCACTTCGACAGTGGATAATGAAGTTGTGTTCACAGGAGAATTTGAAATGTATCGCACGAAAGGTGGAAATGAAACATGAAATTAGCAATAGATGGAATGGGCGGAGATAATGCCCCACAGTCAATTGTTGAAGGTGCATTACAAGCACTAGAGGATTTTAATGATATTGAAATTTTATTATACGGTCGTGAAGAAGCGATGAAACCATACTTGAAAGAACATCCTCGTTTAACAGTGATTCACTGTGAGGAAGTAGTAGAAGGGGAAGACGACCCGGCACGTGCTGTTCGTCGAAAAAAGGATTCATCGATGACACGTATGCTCGAAGCGGTGGCGGATGGTACAGCGGATGCTTGTCTTTCAGCGGGGAATACGGGTGCATTAATGGCTGGCGGTTTGTTTAAAGTAGGACGGATTGATGGTGTACAGCGTCCTGCATTGGCAACGACGTTACCGACAGTTGATGGTAAAGGTTTCTTAATGTTAGATCTTGGAGCGAATGCAGATGCGAAGCCTGAGCATATGTTACAGTACGCTATTATGGGTAATATTTACGCTAAAAAAGTACGTGGCTACACAGCACCTCGCATCGGTTTGTTGAATATTGGTACAGAAGAGAAAAAAGGAAATGAACTAACAAAGGCTGTTTTTGAGTTATTAAAAGAAACAGATATGAACTTTGAAGGTAACGTAGAAGCGCGCGAATTGTTAAATGGCGTAGCAGACGTTATTGTAACAGATGGCTTTACAGGTAATATGGTGTTAAAAACAATCGAAGGGACAGCCGGTGCACTGTTTGCGATGTTAAAAGAAGCATTTACATCTTCAACAAAATCAAAAATCGGTTATGTACTTGCGAAAGACGGTTTAAAAGGTTTAAAAACAAAGATGGATTATACAGAATACGGTGGGGCAGCATTATTTGGCTTAAAAGCACCGGTTATTAAAGCACACGGTTCGTCAAATGCTAGAGCGATTTATAGCGCAATTAAACAAGCGCGTACAATGGTTGAGCATGATGTATGTGCAACGATTCAACAGACGATTGCATCAGCGTAATCGGATTTCACAAAGGGGAGCTAAATATGACAAAAATAGCTTTTATTTTTCCGGGACAAGGCTCGCAACAAGTAGGGATGGGTGCAGAGCTTGTTACGACAAATGAAAAAAATAAAGCGTTTTACAATCAAGCGGATACGACTCTAGGCTTTTCATTATCAAAACTAATGCTTGAAGGGCCGCAAGAGGAACTTACATTGACGTATAACGCACAGCCTGCATTGCTGACTACAGGTGTTATGATTGCTAATCAGCTAATGGAAGCTGGAATTCAGCCGGATTATACAGCGGGTCATTCTTTAGGAGAGTATAGCGCATTTGTCGTGTCAAATGTTTTGACGTTCGAAGATGCCGTGCAAGTTGTTCATAAACGTGGTTTATATATGGATGAGGCAGTACCAGCAGGAGAAGGGGCAATGGCGGCCATTTTAGGAATGGAATCAGCTGATTTGCAACAAGTTTGTGATGATGTGAGTGCATCGGGGGTAGTTGCACAGCTAGCAAACTTAAATTGCCCTGGACAAATTGTTATTTCTGGAACAAAGGAAGGCGTGGAAAAAGCTTGCACATTAGCTAAAGAGCGTGGTGCAAAAAGAGCGATTCCGTTAACTGTTAGTGGACCGTTCCATAGTTCACTGATGAAGCCAGCTGCAGAAAAGCTAGCAACGGTTATCGAAGAAGTAGCGTTAAAAGCACCTTCTATTCCGGTCGTAAGTAATGTGACTTCAACACTACTTGAAGATGTACGAGCGATTAAACAAGAAATGATTGACCAAGTATCGAGTCCTGTACAATGGGAGCAAAATGTACGTACACTAATGGATTTAGGTGTGACAGTATTTATTGAATGTGGACCAGGTAAAGTACTATCAGGTCTTGTGAAAAAAATCGATCGCAATGTGGCTGTATATTGTGTTTATGATGAAGCGACAATAGAGCAAGTTATAGATGCGTCGAAGGGGTGGAATGCACAATGTGTTTAACAGGTAAAACAGCGGTTGTCACAGGAGGTTCACGCGGAATTGGTCGTGCTATTTGTATAGAACTGGCTAAGCAAGGAGCGAACGTTGTTGTCAATTATAGCGGGAGCGAAGATAAAGCAAAACAAGTCGTTTCACAAATTGAGGAACTCGGTGCACAGGCGATTGCTGTACAAGCGAATGTGGCAGATAGTGCCGCGGTAGATACGATGATGAAGCAGGCGGTAGAAGTGTTTGGAACGCTAGACATTTTAGTAAATAATGCTGGCATTACACGTGATAATTTGCTAATGCGTATGAAGGAACAGGAATGGGATGATGTCGTTGATACGAATCTAAAAGGTGTATTCCTTTGTACGAAAGCGGTAACACGTCAAATGATGAAACAGCGAGCAGGTCGTATTATTAATATTTCATCTATTGTTGGCGTTGCGGGCAACCCAGGGCAAGCGAATTACGTCGCAGCTAAAGCAGGGGTTATCGGATTAACGAAAACATGTGCGCAAGAACTAGCAAGCCGAAATATTTTAGTAAATGCAATTGCACCAGGATTTATTACGACAGAAATGACAGATAGCTTACCAGAAGAGCTGAAGGAAGAGATGTTAAAACAAATTCCGTTAGCAAAACTTGGACAACCAGAAGATGTGGCAAAAGCTGTCGTATTCTTCGCATCTGATAATGCAAACTATATTACAGGTCAGACGCTTCATATTGATGGTGGACTAGTCATGTAACATACATAAACTATTTGAGGGGAGGTGACTATTTTGGCTACAGTATTAGAGCGTGTATCAAAAGTAATCGTTGATCGTCTAGGTGTTGACGAAAGCGAAGTAAAATTAGAAGCTTCTTTCCGTGAAGATTTAGGTGCAGACTCATTAGACGTTGTTGAACTTGTAATGGAACTTGAAGACGAGTTTGACATGGAAATTTCTGATGAAGATGCAGAAAAAATCGCAACAGTTGGAGATGCAATCAACTACATCGAAAGCAAAATTAGCTAATGATATAAGAGGCATGTAATCACGACAATTGTGCTTATATGCCTCTTTTTAATGCTGATTTTTTTACAATACGTAAAATTCCGATGTGAAACGTAACATTTTGTGAGAATCTCTTTGCGCAAACAGTTTTAACGAGGTAAACTAAACGATAGAAACTTTTTAGTAGGAAGGCAGATTGTCCATGACGATAAGAAAAAAAGGAAATAATCAGAAATCTGGTGTGTTACCGGAGAAAGTTCGAGTTGTTTTTGAACAATTACAGAGCGAATTGAACATTGCGTTCAATAATAAAAATTTATTATATCAAGCATTTACACATTCATCTTATGTGAATGAACATCGTCGCAAACTATTTACGGACAACGAACGACTTGAGTTTCTAGGAGATGCTGTATTAGAGCTATCGGTGTCGAAATTTTTATTTGAAAAATATCCGCAAATGAGTGAGGGAGAGCTGACAAAGCTACGTGCATCGATTGTCTGCGAACCGTCATTAGTAATTTTTGCGAATGAATTAAAATTTGGACAATATGTACTTCTTGGAAAAGGTGAGGAGTTAACGGGTGGTCGTGAGCGTCCGGCATTACTTGCAGACGTTTTTGAGTCATTTGTTGGTGCTCTTTATTTAGACCAAGGGCTAGAAACAGTTGTTGAATTCCTAGAAAAAATAGTGTTTCCGAAAGTAGAAATCGGTGCTTTTTCGCATGTGATGGATTTCAAGAGTCAACTACAAGAAATGGTGCAGCAGTCTAATAACGGTGTTTTGCATTATGAAATTGTAGATGAAAAAGGTCCTGCACATAACCGTACATTTGTTTCACGAGTGCTGTTAAACGAGCAAGAATTAGGTATTGGTCGTGGTAAGTCAAAGAAAGAGGCTGAACAGCAAGCAGCGCAAAGTGCAATGCGAATGCTAAAACAGCAGGCACAGAAGGGGGAATAATATGTTCTTAAAGCGACTTGAAGTAATTGGCTTCAAATCTTTTGCAGAGCGTATTGGTATTGATTTTGTCCCGGGTGTAACTGCTGTTGTAGGTCCGAATGGCAGTGGGAAAAGTAACGTAACAGATGCAATTCGATGGGTTTTAGGTGAGCAATCGGCGAAATCACTGCGTGGATCCAAAATGGAGGATGTTATTTTTGCTGGTAGTGAATCGCGTAAACCACTCAATTTTGCAGAAGTAACGCTAATTTTAGATAATGCAGACGAACGAATCGCTGTGCCGTACACTGAAATTAGTGTGACAAGACGTGTGTATCGTTCAGGTGATAGTGAGTATTTACTCAACAATCAAACATGTCGCCTGAAGGATATTACGGACTTGTTTATGGATTCGGGTCTTGGAAAAGAAGCATTTTCGATTATTTCACAAGGGCGTGTCGATGAAATATTAAATAGCCGTCCCGATGATCGCCGTCTTATTTTTGAAGAGGCAGCAGGTGTGCTGAAATACAAGATTCGCAAGAAAAAAGCAGAGCATAAACTCGTGGAAACGGATGAAAATTTACACCGTGTATTAGATATTTTGCATGAGCTAGATAGCCGTCTAGAGCCATTGCAAATTCAAGCATCGGCAGCAAAAGATTATATGCGTATGACAGCGGAGTTAAAGGACTTCGATATTTCTCTTATCGTACATGATTTAGTCGTATGCAAAAAACAGTTAAAAGCGCTGCAAGAAGAGTTTGCTAATTTGGAAGCGAAAGAGTTGCTTCATGCCGGCGAAATTGCCAATTTAGAAAAAAGCTCACGCCAAGTACGTGCAGAGCTTAAAGTAATTGATGGTCATTTAGATACGTCTCAGGAAAGCTTAGTAGAAGCAACTGCTGAAGTAGAGCGATGGGACGGTCGTAAAGCGTTAATGCATGAGAAACGTTCAAATGCAGAAAAGCATATGAAGCAGTTAGAAGAGCAACTTGCAGTGGCACAAGAAGAAGCAAAGAAGCAAGCGTTAAATGAAGAAGAAACGAAGGGGCTATTTGACAAAAAACAACAAGAGGTAGCCACGCTTAAACAGGCAATTAAGCAACTTGAACAGGCGTTAACGCGCTCTGCTTCTGAAATTGAAGAAGAAATTGAAGCATCAAAAAATAAATATATTAATTTATTGAATGAAGAAGCGACAGTTAAAAATGAATTAAAGCATATTGATCAGCAGTTACAACAACAGCAAGAATCGGCAGAACGCATAACGGATCGCTCAGCAGAAATGCAACAAGAGCTTGAACGTGTGACGGCTGAAAAGGAAGTTATCGCGAAGCAACTAGCAACTGTACAAAATGAATTAAATGACAAGCTGAGTTTATATGGAGCTAGGCAAGAATCGTTAAAGCATTCAACAGCAAGGCTAGATGAAAAGCAAGACTTACTGTATAAGGCGTATCAGCATCAGCAACAATTAAAAGCACGTCGGGAAACATTGGCAGAGCTTGAAGCTGATTTTTCTGGCTTCTTCCATGGTGTTAAAGAGGTCTTGCTTGCGCGTGATAAGGGCGAGTTATCTGGTATTGAAGGTGCTGTGGCGGAGCTTGTTCAAGTAACAGGACAGTATTCACAAGCGATTGAAACGGCGCTAGGGGCAGCTAGTCAACATATCGTGACACAAAATGAGCAACATGCACAGCAAGCGATTGCTTGGTTAAAACAAAAACGCGCAGGTCGTGCTACATTTTTACCAAAGTCGGTTATGAAATCACGCCGATTAAGTGAAGCTCAAATTTCCGCTGTCTCAAGTCACCCCGCTTTTGTAAATATGGCGTACAATCTCGTAACATTTGAGGAATCAAACCGTTCAATTGTCGAAAATTTACTAGGAAATGTACTTGTAGCGTCAAACCTAGAAGGAGCTAGCCAAATTGCACGTTTACTAGGCTTTAAATATCGTATTGTTACATTAGATGGCGATATTGTAAACGCCGGTGGTTCGCTAACAGGTGGTTCTGTTAAGCAACAAACATCACTATTTACACGTAAGGCAGAACTAGATACATTAACGGCAAAAATTGCTGAAATGGAGCATTCGATTCAATCTGCTGAGCGTACAGTGGCGATTGAAAAAGAAAAAGTAGCAAACCTTCGTCATGATTTAGAGGAATTGCGCTTGCTTGGTGAAGAATTACGCTCACAACAACAGCAACAAAAGGCCGTACTACTAGAGCTAGAAATGCAAGAAAAGAACTTGCAAACGAGCGTGACACTTGCAACAAGTGAGCAAACGACAATGTCTACCCGCGGCACGACACTTGCTGAACAAAAGCAACAAGTACAGAATCGTCTTGCTGAATTAGCAGTTGAACTTGCAGAAGTAAATGAACTAGTTGAACAGTTAACAGTGGCGAAAATGCAAGGGGAAACGCAAAAAGATGTACTGCGCAATCAAATTGGTGACAAGCGTTCACAGCTTGCTGTAGTACAAGAACAACTTTCTCAAATTCAAATTGCAACAGCTAATATTGCAGTTCAAATGGCAAAAACAAATGAATCTATTCAAAAAATTTCCCAGGAAATTGAGTGGTTCCAATCGGACTCAGGGTTAAATGGTCCTTCAATGGAAGAAATCGAACAGGCCATTATAGATTGGGGCACAAAACGTGAATCGTTACTTGCGATGATTGCACAAAAGAAAGAGCAAAAAGATACATTACAACAAAAGCTTGCTACTATAGAAGCTGATTTAAAAGAAAAGCAGCGTATTCATAAGAGCTTTGTAGAAGCAATTAATACGTTATCGATAAAACGGAGTCGTCTGCAATATGAGCAAGCAAATTTAACGACTCAACTAGAGGAAGACTATGAACTTGATTTCGAAGCAGCAAAGCAGCTAGCTGAAAACATTGAAGATGTTGAGCAAGTTCGCCGAAAAGTAAAGCTCTTAAAGCAATCGATTGAAGAGCTAGGACCTGTTAACCTAACAGCTATTGAAGAGTTTGAACGTGTGCAAGAACGTCATGCATTTCTGTCAGAGCAACGAAATGACTTGCTTATGGCAAAAGAAACACTTCATGAGGCGATTAAGGAAATGGATGGAGAAATGACTGTGCGCTTTAACGACACATTTATAAGTATTAGAGCCCAGTTTAAGGCCGTTTTTCGAGAGTTGTTTGGCGGTGGCCAAGCGGATTTAGTATTAATCAATCCAGACAATTTACTGGAAACAGGCATCGAAATCGTAGCACAGCCACCGGGTAAGAAGTTGCAAAGTTTAAGTTTATTATCAGGTGGGGAGCGTGCTTTAACAGCGATTGCATTGTTATTTGCGATTTTAAATACGCGTCCTGTACCGTTCTGTATTTTAGACGAAGTCGAGGCTGCGTTAGATGAATCCAATGTTATTCGTTATAGCCAATACTTAAAGAAATATAGTAAAGAAACACAGTTCATCGTTATTACACACCGTAAAGGAACGATGGAAGGCGCGGATGTGTTATATGGTATTACAATGCAAGAATCAGGTGTATCAAAACTTGTTTCAGTGAAGCTTGAAGAAGATGTGCCAGTAGCTAAAGGAGTGTAAAAAAATGAGCTTTTTTAAACGTTTAAAAGAAAAGTTAATAGGTTCAAATGAAGAAGAGAAATTAAAAGATGAACTCGAACAAACGCAGGAATCTGATGTTGTCGATGCCGAGGAAGAGAAGCAGCAAGAACAAATAGAAGTAGCACCTGTTGAAGAAAATCTGGTTGTAGAATCACCTGTTCAGGAAACGCATGAAGTAGAAGAAGCGCCACAGGCTGTAGTCGCAGAACAAGTCGAGGAGGAAGTAGTTGAAGAAAAGAAACCTTCTGCTTGGTCGATTACGCAAAAATTCAAAGCAGGTCTAGCGAAAACACGTGATTCATTTACATCGAAAGTAAATGACCTTGTAGCTCGTTACCGTAAAGTAGACGAAGATTTCTTTGAAGAGCTTGAAGATTTATTATTACAAGCAGATGTTGGTTTTGAAACTGTTATGGAATTAATGGACAAACTACGCTTTGAGGTACAACGTAAAAATATTAAAGATACTGAGGGCATCCAGACGCTTATTTCAGAAAAGCTTGTTGAAATTTATGAAGCAGGCGAGGGAAATTTAACTGAGTTAAATATGCAACCAAAAGGTGAGCTAACAGTTATTTTATTTGTAGGGGTAAATGGTGTTGGTAAAACAACAACAATTGGTAAATTAGCACACCGTTTAAAATCAGAAGGGAAATCTGTGTTACTAGCAGCGGGCGATACGTTCCGTGCGGGTGCGATTGATCAGTTACAAGTATGGGGAGACCGTGTTGGTTGTGAAGTGATTAAACAATCAGAAGGCTCTGATCCGGCAGCGGTTATGTATGACGCAATTCGTGCTGCGAAAAACCGCGGCGCAGACGTGTTAATTTGCGATACAGCTGGTCGTCTACAAAACAAAGTGAATTTAATGAATGAGCTTGAAAAAGTACATCGTGTTATTTCTCGTGAAGTACCAGATGCACCGCACGAAGTATTATTAGCGCTTGATGCAACAACAGGTCAAAATGCTTTAGTTCAAGCACAAATGTTTAAAGAAGCTACAAATGTAACAGGTATCGTCTTAACGAAGCTTGACGGTACAGCAAAAGGCGGTATCGTACTTGCAATTCGTAATAAATTGCATATTCCTGTTAAATTTGTCGGCCTTGGTGAGAAAATGGACGATCTACAACCATTCGATGCAGAACGCTATGTATATGGTTTATTTGCAGAAGGATTAGAAAAAGAATTAGAAAAATTAGATGAAGAATAACAAAAAACGAGTCGCAATGAGCGGCTCGTTTTTCTAAATAAAGAGATTTGAGCGTTCTATTTTAGGTGAGGATGTTTTCTATGAATGGATTAGGTCATATATTTATTCGTAAAATAGTTTAATATTCCTTAGAAAATAATTTCGCAAGTAAATTACCTTGACACTTAACCCTGAGTCGCTTTATGATAAAGTAGACTAAATATGATTGGAGAGATAAAAGTGCTACTTGAAAAAACAACACGCATGAATTTTCTCTTCGACTTTTATCAAGCTTTGCTAACGGAAAAACAACGTAGTTATATGGAGCTTTATTACTTAGATGATCACTCGCTAGGAGAGATTGCTGAGTCGTATGAGATATCTAGACAGGCGGTATACGATAATATTCGCCGTACCGAAGCAATGCTTGAAGAATATGAAGATAAATTACGCTTATTAGAAAAATTTCAGCAACGTCAGCGTGTGTTACAGGAGCTGACAGACGCGATTAAAGACGAAAACGCGACAATCGAAGCGCGTCTCGCGTTAATTGAACAACTGAAGGAATCGGATTAGGAGGCGAAAACAGTGGCATTTGAAGGTTTAGCAGAACGACTCCAAGGAACCATTCAAAAGATTAAAGGTAAAGGGAAAGTTACCGAACAAGACGTAAAAGAAATGATGCGTGAAGTTCGCTTTGCGTTAATCGAAGCAGACGTTAACTTAAAAGTTGTAAAAGAGTTCGTAAAAAAAGTAAGTGAACGTGCAGTAGGTACTGACGTCATGAAGTCGTTAACACCTGGTCAACAAGTAATTAAAATTGTACAGGATGAGCTTACTGCATTAATGGGTGGCGAACAAAGTCCGATTAAATTTAACAATCGCCCTCCGACAGTCATTATGATGGTCGGCTTACAAGGTGCAGGTAAAACGACGACTACAGGTAAGCTAGCGAATGTTTTACGTAAGAAATATAATAAAAAGCCGCTTTTAGTAGCAGCAGACGTTTACCGTCCGGCAGCTGTAAATCAGCTTCAAACGCTTGGTAAACAGCTATCAATTCCTGTTTTTGCTCTTGGCACAGACATTTCTCCAGTTGAAATTGCACGTCAAGCAATTGAACATGCGAAAGAAGAGCACCATGATGTAGTCATTATCGATACAGCGGGTCGTTTGCATATCGATGAAGCACTGATGCAGGAGTTAAAAGATATTCGCGCATTAAAAGAGCCAGACGAAGTATTTTTAGTAGTAGATGCGATGACAGGTCAAGATGCCGTAAACGTTGCACAAAGCTTTAATGAAGCTGTAGGTATTACGGGCGTTGTATTAACAAAACTTGACGGTGATACACGTGGTGGTGCGGCACTATCAATTCGCTCGGTAACAGAAAAACCGATCAAATTTGTCGGTATGGGTGAAAAAATGGATGCACTTGAGCCATTCCATCCAGAACGTATGGCGTCACGTATCCTTGGCATGGGGGATGTGCTTTCTTTAATTGAAAAAGCACAGGCGAATGTCGATATGGAGAAGGCGAAAGAGCTTGAAGAAAAGTTCATGACGCAATCGTTCACGTTTGATGATTTTATCGAGCAATTACAAGCTGTGAAAAAAATGGGTCCATTAGATGAGCTATTAAAAATGTTGCCTGGCGCAAATAAAATTAAAGGCTTAGACAATGTAAAAGTAGATGAGAAGCAAATGGGACGAATCGAGGCAATTATTTACTCGATGACACCTGCAGAAAAAACGAATCCGGATTTAATTAACGCAAGCCGCAAAAAACGTATTGCGACTGGTTCAGGAACGTCAATTCAAGAAGTAAATCGCTTATTAAAGCAATTTGAAGAAATGAAGAAAATGATGAAACAAATGACAGGTATGGCACAAGGAAAAGGCAAGAAAAAGATGAAATTACCTGGCTTTGATTCGTTATTTAAATAAAAAAATTAGGTGTTAAGAAAAAACACTTTACAAACAACACAAACATTGATAATATACTATCTTGTGTGAAACTTATTCGGAGGTGCTTATAAAATGGCAGTTAAAATTCGCTTAAAACGTATGGGAGCTAAAAAATCTCCTTTCTATCGTATCGTAGTAGCTGATGCTCGTTCACCACGTGACGGTCGTCAAATTGAAACAGTAGGTACTTACAACCCACTTACTACTCCAGCTACAGTACAAATCGATGAAGAGAAAGCTCTTAAATGGTTAGCTGATGGTGCAAAACCATCTGATACTGTTCGTAACCTGTTCTCAGAACAAGGTATCATGGAGAAATTCCATAACCAAAAATTCAGTAAATAATCGGAGGTATCTTTATGAAGCAGCTGATTGAAACAATCGTGAAACCATTAGTCGATTATCCAGAAGACGTTCGTATTGAGACGGACGAAAATGAAAGTCGAATTGTTTATAAGCTTTTTGTTCATCCAGAGGATCGAGGGAAAGTCATAGGCAAGCAAGGTCGTGTCGCAAAGGCGATTCGCACAATTGTTTACTCAGCCGCGAGTGGATACCATAAGAAAAAGACTTACGTCGATATATTGGATTAAAAAAAGGATATTCCTAGCGAATATCCACACAATAAAAAGAGGAGGAGGCGCATGTGCTTTCTTCTCTTTTTCTATACAAGAGGTGATATGATGGAATGGTTTAACGTAGGACGTATTGTTAATACACACGGGATTCGTGGTGAAGTGCGCGTATTGTCATCAACTGATTTTGAAGAGGTACGTTTCGCACCGGGAAGTAAATTAGCTGTATTTAAAAAGGATGAGAAACGTCCAATCTGGGTAACGGTTGAAAGTGCACGACGTCATAAAAACTTCATTCTACTAACGTTTGAAGGATTAAATAATATCAATTTAGTGGAGCCTTTTAAAGAAGGTTTATTAAAAGTGACGATGGATCAGCTATCAGAAGATGAACTAGAGGAAAATGAATACTACCACTTTGAAATTAAGGATTGTGAAGTGTACTCAGAAGAGGGCGAGCTAATTGGTGTTGTAACAGATATTTTACAAACGGGTGCAAATGATGTATGGGAGATTAAAGCAAAAGGTGGTAAAAAGCACTACATCCCGTATATTGAAGATGTTGTAAAAGAAATTGATGTAGAAGAAAAGAAAATTATCATTCATGTAATGGAAGGCTTACTATAATGATGAAAATTCACGTACTAAGCTTATTTCCGGAAATGTTTGAAGGAGTGTTCGGTGCATCGATTTTAAAGAAGGCACAGGAAAAAGGTGCTGTTGAACTAGCTGTGTCAGATATTCGTGCATTTAGCGATAATAAGCACAAACAAGTCGATGATTATCCATATGGTGGCGGCGCAGGAATGGTTCTCAAGCCTGAACCGATGTTTAATGCGGTAGAAAAGATTACGGAAGGGCGAAAGCCGCGCGTCATTTTAATGTGTCCGCAAGGCGAACGCTTCACGCAAAAAAAGGCGGAGGAGTTAGCGAAGGAAGAAGATTTAGTTTTCCTTTGTGGTCACTATGAAGGATATGATGAACGCATCCGTGAACATCTCGTAACAGACGAAATCTCAATCGGTGATTTCGTGCTTACGGGAGGAGAGTTACCGGCGATGACAGTCATCGATGCCGTTGTACGCTTACTTCCGGGTGTATTAGGACAAGCAGATTCACATATTCAAGATTCTTTTTCAACAGGGCTACTTGAACACCCTCATTACACAAGACCAGCCGATTTCAGAGGCATGAAGGTACCGGATGTGTTAACGAGTGGCAACCATGCAAAAATCGAGGACTGGCGAATGGAACAGTCTTTAAAGCGTACATTGGAGCGCCGTCCGGATCTTTTAGAAGCATTACAATTAACACCGAAGCAACAAAAAATATTGGCTGCCTTACAAGCAGAAAAGTAAGCAAAACTACTTGACGCGCTATTAGCTGTATGGTACACTTCAATTTGTGCGAAAAGCACTGAATTACGGTGTTCCGCTGTGGCCAATTATGTGCGTGCAAGAGCATCTGTCTAAGGAGAGAATATAATGTCAAACATTATTACAGAAATCACTAAAGAACAACTACGTTCTGACTTACCTTCATTCCGTCCTGGTGACACTGTTAAGGTACACGTTAAAGTTGTTGAGGGTACTCGTGAGCGTATCCAATTATTCGAAGGCGTAGTAATTAAACGTCGCGGTGGCGGTATCAGCGAAACTTTCACTGTGCGTAAAATTTCTTACGGCGTTGGTGTTGAGCGTACTTTCCCAGTACACACTCCAAAAATCGCTAAATTAGAAGTTACTCGTCGCGGTAAAGTACGTCGCGCTAAACTTTACTACTTACGTAACTTACGTGGTAAAGCTGCACGTATTAAAGAAATTCGCTAATAACTTTTTAAAGAAGGGGCTTGTATGTATTTACAGGTCCTTTTCTTTTTAATGAATAAGAAAATATAGATTTTAAATAACCTAATATAATAAAAGACAGCTATTTGCGTCTTACAATCGCAAGTTGTGTTTTCTAATGGATAAACGATTTTTTTGCTTGTAGTACATATTTCGTTTACAATATAGGTTGATAGACGAGGGGGACACTTGTGTGGAAAAAGTTAAAAAAGAAAAAAACGAACTTTGGGAATGGATAAAAGCGCTACTTATTGCGTTTGCAATCGCGGCATTTATTCGTTATTTTTTATTTACACCAATTGTGGTAGATGGGGATTCCATGATGCCAACCCTTGAAAATGGCGATCGTATGATTGTCAATAAAATTGGTTATACGATTGGTAAACCAGACCGTTTTGATATTGTTGTATTCCATGCACCAGAAGGGAAAGATTATATTAAGCGTGTAATTGGTCTACCGGGTGACCATGTAGAATATATCGATGATCAGCTATATATTAACGGTGAACCAATTGATGAGCCGTATTTAGATCAATATAAATTAGAAATCACTGAAGGTAATTTAACAGGCGATTTTAAGTTGCAAGATATTAATCCAACACTTGATGTTATTCCAGAAGGTCATGTGTTTGTAATGGGTGATAATCGTCGTTTTAGTAAAGATAGCCGTCATATTGGCGTTGTGGATATCGATGAGATTATTGGTAATACAAATTTAATTTTCTGGCCGATAAATGAAATTCGAATTGTAAAGTAATGGGTGAGAGGGGATGAGATGTCTCCTCTTTTCATTTGAGAAAGGATGTTTTATATGACAATACAATGGTTTCCTGGACATATGGCGAAAGCGCGTCGTGAAGTAACGGAGAAGTTAAAGTTAGTTGATATTATTTTTGAGCTTGTAGATGCACGTCTACCGCTTTCTTCGCGTAATCCGATGATTGACCAAGTAATCAATCAAAAGCCGCGTCTGCTCATCTTAAATAAGCAAGATATGGCGGATGAAGGCGAAACACGTAAATGGGTAGCGTATTTTGAAGAGCGGGGTCATAAAGCGGTAGCGATTAACTCATTTGAAGGCAAAAACCTACAAGCTGTTAATAAAGCAGCCCAAGAAATTTTAAAAGAAAAATGGGATCGCATGAAGGCAAAGGGCATGAAGCCACGTGCCATTCGTGCAATGATTGTTGGGATTCCAAACGTAGGTAAATCGACATTAATTAATCGTTTAGCAAAGAAAAATTTGGCCAAAACAGGAAACACACCTGGTGTCACAAAAGCACAGCAATGGATTAAAGTTGGTAAGGAAATCGAGCTATTAGATACACCAGGTATTCTGTGGCCAAAATTCGAAGACCAAGAAATCGGCTATAAATTAGCGCTGACAGGTGCGATTAAAGATACGATTACGAATATGGAAGACTTAGCTGTTTATGCTTTAAAATTTTTAGCATTGCATTATCCTGAACGTATGGAAGAACGCTATAAAATTAGCTCGGTATCTGAAGATTTAGTGGAAACATTTGATCATATCGGTAAATTACGACGCGTTTACAGTCAAGGTGGCGAAATTGATTACGATCAAGTCGCATTACTTATCGTGCGTGACATTCGTGATCAAAACTTAGGTAAGCTAACATTCGATTTTGTCGATGAGCAAGTCGAAAAAGAGCGTTTAGAGGCTCTCATTGCACAAGAAAACGAAGAGCGTCGTCAACAAAATTTATTAATGAAGCAACAAAAGCGTCAACAACAGCAGGACGCAGAATAAATGAAGCAAAGCCTTTTTCACAACAGTGGAGAAGGTTTTTCTTTTATAATAAAAGAACATGCCGATATAACAACTAAGTATAGAGATTAGAGGAATTATGATGAAAACGATTAAAGAGATTACGATAGCTTTAAAAGAAGCAACACAAATAGAGCCATGGATGGAAGCTATTCAACAAGATGAGCGTGCAAGCGTACAAAAAGCATGGAAACAGTTCGAAAAGCGCATGGCTAAAAAACAGCAAGTTCTACAAGCGCATCATGAAAAATGCACGTTCGATGCGTCCTTTTTACCCCATCCAGAAGCATTTGTCGCTGGAGTTGATGAAGCGGGACGTGGACCTCTTGCAGGCCCAGTTGTAACAGCCGCTGTCGTATTACCGAATTATTGTGAAGCACTTGTTGGTATTAATGATTCAAAACAGCTATCAAAAGAAATGCGCGAAAGTTTCGTAGCGCGTATTAAAGAACATGCAGTTAGTTATTATATTCATTTCCAACCAGCGGAAGTGATTGACACAATTAATATTTACGAGGCAACGAAGCAGTCAATGGCCACTAGTGTGGAAAGTTTAGCTGTAAAACCGGACGTTGTATTAGTAGATGCAATGACACTACCAATCGACATGCCGCAACATTCAATTATTAAGGGAGATGCAAAAAGCTTAGCAATTGCAGCAGCATCTGTTTTAGCTAAAACTGCCCGTGATGAATACATGGAAAAATTACATGAACAGTTTCCGCAATACGGTTTTAATCAACATGCAGGATACGGCACAAAACAGCACTTAGAGGCACTTGAACAATTCGGACCAACTGAGCATCACCGTAAGAGTTTTGAGCCGATTAAATCGATGATAAAGGGGTGAATCCTTTGACATTTACGTCATTCAATCCAATTCAATCACAACAACAAACGATGCAAGTAAATCAGCCATTATCGCTTCGAGAAGGGCAAGTTTTTCATGGAACGATTAATAAGTTATATCCGGATCAAACAGCTGAAGTACAAGTCGGTCAGCATAAATTAATTGCAAAGCTTGAAACGCCCTTAAAAGCGGGAGACGCACATTTTTTCCAAGTTACAAGTACAGCAGCTCAAACGGAATTAAAAGTGGTGACAGGACCGATGACCCAAGCAATGACACCACAGCAACAAATGAATCAACTCCTTCAAAATATGAACCTTCCACAAACGAAAGAATTACAACAAGTGTTGGGCCATTTTATGAAGGAGCAAGTGCCGATTTCACGTGAGCAGTTACTTGCCGCAGAAAGTTGGATGAAGGCTTTACCAGAAGGTGTGACAAAACAGGATGCATTAGGCGCTATGCAACGTATGGTTGAACTAAAAATGCCTTTTACGAATCAAGTATTCCAAGCACTTATCCACGGCGCAAAAACCGACGGAATGAGCAATATCTTGCAAAACTTTATGAATCAATTGGCAACAGCAACAAGTGTAAAAGATCAAGTGAAAACGAATTTAATGACACAGCTTCAAACGCTTGCAAAGCCGTTAGATGCAGAAACAGGAGGTGTCTTACTTGCACGTGCTGTTCAACAGTTAACCGATAATACAGCATCTGTAGCGAATCGAATGCAAGCATTAGCTGTACTGAAAGAAGCTGGAATTGTACCTCCGAATGCCACTTTAGCGAATTGGCAATCTCAGCAAGGGCAAACACAAGCGACATTACCGTTATCAACGCAGCCAACACATGCAGGGCAACTAGTGCAGCAAGTGATGACCGCTAAGCCCGAAGAAAGTGCGCAAATGCTGCAAAATGTACGTACATTTATTCAAAATGAATCATTACTAACGAATGAACAAAAAGTACAGTTAAATCAGCTTATCGACCGTTTTACACAATTGCCGCAAAATAAACAAACGATGGAAGTATTCGCACGCCAATTAAATGAGCAGTTGTTAAAGGCTTTTTCAGCTAATAACGATAGTCGCCTATTTACACAAAATGAGGCTAGCTTATCTACAAAGGATCAAATTTTATCCCTTTTAAGGTCAGATACAACGTTGGCTAACAATGATGCCATGTTACGTGCGCTCGTGCGTGTTAGTGCAGAGTCTGCGCAACCTTCTGCTCAAGCGGCTTTTACACAAGCTGAAGCGCAAGTGCAAAATGC
>JBJEFO010000302.1:0-10300 GCA_051874135.1 Lysinibacillus sp. | reverse complement strand
AAATCGGGTTATAATAGTAGAGAAAAAGCTATTAGGGAGGCTATTAGTATGAAGTTTGGGATTGAAAACAAAACATTTGCATCTGCAACTGTCGAAACAATTATTATTGGTGTACAAAAACACCGTGAACAAATGAAAAATTGGTCTGCATTTAGTGAGTTTTTCGGCAGTTCATTAGATGAATGGATTCGTTCAGGAGAAATTAGCTCGGACCGAAAAAAATTAATGAAGTTTCCTGTTACTACGGTGAATGAAACAATCAAACGCGTATTATTCGTTGGTTTAGGAGAAGGAAAAACATTAACGGAAGAAAACTTACGTGAAACGTTTGGTCTAGTGGGGAAAGAATTAAAAGCATTAAAAATAAATAACTATGCAATTTGGCTAGATTCATTTGTGACGCCAGCAATTGAAGAAACGGACGTTGCATTCCTAGCAGCAGAAGGCATTGGCATGGGCTTTTACACTGTACCAAATTATAAAACATCATCAAACGAACCAGATACATACGTCGACCATGTAGAGTTTATAACAGACGTAAATGATGAAGAAATAGCTACAAACTTTGAGGTGGGGCATATTTATGCACAGGCGGTAAATGAGGCGCGTAGCTTAGTTAATTTACCTCCGAATATGTTAACGGCAACGGATTTAGCAAACTACGCAGTAGATCTTGCGCAGCAATACGATTTTGAAGTGGAAATTTTAGATAAGGCACAACTTGAGGAACTTGGTATGGGCGGTATTTTAAGTGTTAATCAAGGTTCATCAGAAGAGCCGCGCATGATTACACTTAAATATCAAGGGAAAGATAAATGGGAAGATGTAGTCGGCTTTGTTGGGAAAGGTGTAACGTATGATACAGGAGGTTATTCATTAAAGCCTCGTGAGTCAATGGTCGGCATGAAAGGTGACATGGGCGGTGCAGCAGCTGTTCTTGGTGCAATGAAAATTATTGGTGAAACACGTCCGAAACGTAATGTTGTTGCTGTAATCGGTTCAACTGATAATATGGTATCAGGCACTGCATTCAAGCCAGACGATGTCATTACAACTTATAGCGGTAAAACAGTTGAAGTATTAAATACAGATGCAGAAGGTCGCCTAGTACTTGCAGATGCAATGACGTATGCGAAACAGCAAGGTGCTAATTATTTAATCGATGTAGCGACTTTAACAGGTGGGGTTATCGTTGCACTCGGCATGGATAAAACAGGTGCATTAACAAATAACGAAGAATTTTTCGAAAGCTTTATGGAGGCAACTGTTGAAACAGGTGAATTCGTATGGCGCTTACCATTAACAGAAAACGATAAAAAGCGTATCCGTAAATCAGATTTAGCAGATTTAAATAACTCGCCTGGCCGCGATGGTCACATGATTTTCGCTGGAGGCTTTGTTGGTGAATTTGCAGAAGGTACACCTTGGATTCACTTAGATATCGCAGGTACATCAGATGCAAATGCACCACATGACCTTGGTCCAAAAGGCGGTACAGGTGCGATGGTACGTACATTAGCAGCATTTGTAGAGCAATTTTAACTAAACGAAAAACGGCTTCTTACTCTTTATGTAAGAAGTCGTTTTTATTTGAAATTAAAAATAGTGTTTTATTAGAATTACTTTTCGAATAGGAATAAATATGGATTGTTTTATGAGAACTGACTTTGCCGTTTTAAAGCTATAGAACTATATTATATTTAAATATCGTTATACAGAAAATTCTGAAAAATTAATTGAAAATACTGTTTTTTACATTTATAATCAATTTAAATCTTTCTGCATGGGTGTCATTTTGAAATGAAAGGAAATACATTTCATTAAACTGGTACGGACGTTGTGATGTTCGGACCAAGGGGGGAGTTAGTTTGATAAATTATGAAAATCCAATACCGCTGCATATTCAAATAAAGGATCTAATTAAATCAGAAATTGTTGAGGGGAGGTATAAGGAAAAAATTCCGAGTGAGAGAGAGTTGATGGAACGATTTTCTGTTAGTAGATCAACAATTCGAGAAGCTATAAATCACCTTGTTCATGAAGGCGTTTTGCAAAAAGTACATGGAAAGGGAACGTTCATTGCGACTAAAAAGCCGGTACAAGAATGGTTAAATGCACTTCATAGCTTTACTGAGACAGTACAAAACCTGGGAATGAAGCCGGGGGCAAAGTTACTTTACACGAATACGATAGTATCGTGTGAAAAGGTGCAATCGATTCTAAAAGAAGATTCTTTATTTACATTTGCACGGCTACGAACTGCGAATGAATTACCAATTGCGATTGAACGGCATTATTACGGAAAAAACATTGGTATGCAATTGCAACAGTATGACTTAGAAACATCGACTATTTACAATTTAATTGAAAAAGAGCTTGATATTGTGATAGTTGAAGCGGAACAAATCATTAGGTGCAAAAAAATTTCAGATGAAGATGCAACATATTTACAGCTTGAGCGAGGCACCAATGTGCTTTCAGTTGAGCGAATTATTACTGGATTAAATGATGAACCAATCGAGTATTATACAAGTATTTTCCATCCTGATATATATTCACTACGTATTAAAACAAAAAGAGAAAGAAAATTTTAGGGGGATGTTGTAGTGGAGGGAATGATGTATTTAACTAAGCAAATCATTTACGGGGAGCATGTTATCAATCAGCTACCTACAGTAGCAAAGAAAAGCGATATAAAGCATTTATGTATGATTTATAGTGCGAGTGCAATTAACGATTTGCAACAACAACAATTGAATGCCGTACTTAAAGACAACGACATTGAAGTGACGTTTTATCGAATGCCGAAAGGAGAACCGACGACAGACGTTTTAGCAAGCTGTCTACAACTTGTTATTACTTCGAGATGTGATGGTATTGTAGCAATTGGAGGCGGGAGTGCGCTCGACCTAGGAAAAGCGGCAGCTGCCCTTGCGTTAAATAAGGAATTATCCCTTAGTGAGCTAGCACAAATGCCTAGTATTAAGCGCTTGCCGTTTATTGCAGTACCAACAACAGCGGGTACAGGTTCAGAGGCAACGAAAGTGACGGTTATTACAGATTCAGTGAAGGGGATTAAGCTTAATCCAGGACACCCCGATTTAGTACCAGATATAGCTATTTTGGACCCAGTATTAACACTTGGCGTACCAAATCATATTACGGCTTTTACAGGGATAGATGCATTAACACATGCGATTGAAGCGTATGTCTCAACAAAGGCGACGATATTAAGTGATCTTTATGCACTACAAGCAATTGAAATGATTACAGCAAATATTATAAAAGCCTATCAAGAGCCGACTAATTTAGAAGCTCGAGGTCAAATGTTACTTGCTAGCTATTATGCAGGTGTCGCATTTTCGAACTCTTCTACAAACTTGGCACATGCAATGGGAAGAGCATTAGGTACTAAATTCAATTTGCCACATGGACAAAGTGTTGCATTGCTACATCCGTTTGTTGTGGCATACAGCTATGAAAGCTGTAAAGAGCGTTATGACAAAATTGCAACAGTAATAGGTTTGGAGAATGGTACAGAAATAATTGATTATTTAAATCGATTAAACGATAAACTGTTCGTTTGGCATAGCGCTACCTCGTTAACAATGAACGGTTTTGAGGATGCAATCGAGGAAATGACAATGAATGCGCTGAGCGGAAATGGTATTTTAACGAATCGTAAAGTGCCATGTGCAGATGAGATAAAGGGGATTTTTACGGCGCTTCAAAGACGATTAGAAGACGTAAAGCAAATTCAATAAAGATCGAGGGGAGAATGGGAATGGTGGAAATGAGCGGTGGCGAAGTAGTAGCAAAAATGCTTTCAATTGAAGGGGTAGATAATGTATTTGGTATTATTGATGGCACGTATTTTGGGTTTTATTCAAATCTACGAAAACACGGAATAGAATTAATTTCGCCTCGGCATGAAACGTCGGCAGCACATATGGCTGGGGCTTATGCACGTGTCACAAACAAGCTAGGTGTGTGCATGGCGAGCAATGGGCCAGGCGTAGCGAATATTTTACCGGGGCTAGTCGTAGAGCAAGCAGAAGGAAATCGAGTACTTTGTATTACGAGTGCTCGTCGTACAGGAATTAGTTATCCAGATCGTGGTGGAACGTATCAATATTTCAATCAAACAGCTACAATTAAACAATTTGCAAAATGGAGTGAGGCTGTACCTTCATTTGATCGAATTCCTGAAATGCTACGCATGGCGCTTCGTAAATGCTTTGAAGGGCGCCCGGGTGTCGTACATTTGGATATTCCGGAAAATATAATGAATACAAAAGTGAGATGTGAAATCAATTTTTGGGAGCCTCATCAATACCGTATGATAGAGCTACCAAAAGCATCATCATATCAAGTGGAACGCGCAGCACAATTATTAAAATCAGCAGAATTTCCGATTATTCATGCAGGAAGTGGTGTGTTGCATGCAGGTGCAAAGCAAGAATTAACAGAAGTAGCCGAAAGCTTGCAAGCAATGGTGACAACTAGCTGGGCTGGACGTGGGGCGATGAGTGAAGAAAATTCACTGATGATGCCTATGGTACACATTGAAGCAAATAATAATGTACGAAATGATGCAGATGTTGTACTTGTACTCGGTTCACGTCTCGGTGAAACAGATTGGTGGGGGAAAGCACCATATTGGAATGCAAATCAAAAAGTAATTCAAGTTGATTTAGAGCCTAGTATTTTAGGCGCAAATAAACCAGCTGAACTAACAATTCAATCAGACATTAAAGCATTTTTACAACAACTATTGTTAGCGCTTGCAACAGATGTTGCACCGCCAGTCGATCGAAATCGTCAAGATAAGATTGAAAAGCACCTTAAGACGAAACGTGAGCATCGTAAAAAGTTAGATGAACATTTAGCGGATAAAGCAAGGCCGATGAACCCGGCTCAAGTACCGGCACTAGCGCAAAAGGTGTTTCCTAAAAATACACCACTTGTCATTGACGGTGGAAATACGGCCATTTGGACGAATTTCTATTATAACGTAAACGACGAGATGCCGGTGTTATCAACATTTAAATTTGGGATGCTAGGCGCGGGTGTCGGACAAGCACTAGGAGCAGCTATCGCACGTCCGGATAGTCCAGTGCTTTGTATTATTGGAGACGGGGCAATGGGCTTCCACCCACAAGAAGTAGAAACAGCTATTCGTAATAACCTGCATGTCGTGTATATTGTCCTTTGCGATAAACAATGGGGCATGGTAAAGATGAATCAACATTTCGCTCTACGCCCAATTAAAACACTGTTAAAGAAAACACTTGATCCACATGAAAGCATTAATGCTGATTTAGGTGAAATAAGGTTTGATTTGCTTGCACAAGCGATGGGTGCACATGGAGAGTATGTTGACAATCCTGCCGATTTAGAGGAGGCGTTAAAGCGTTCTATCGACGTCGGGAAGTGTACAGTTATTCATGCAGAGGTAGATCCGGTGAAGCATATGTGGGCACCAGGACTACGGTATTTCAAAGATATGCATGCTGAACCAAAGGGGAAATAGCCTATGGGAATTGATAATATACAAGTAAATTTTAATGAAACGGCATTATTGGTGATGAATATCGTCATTGGATTTATTATGTTCGGTGTTGCGCTAGATTTAAAAGTAGCAGATTTTAAGCGTACGTTAAAAGCACCGAAGCCTGCATTTATCGGATTGGCGTGTCAGTTTTTGTTGTTACCAGCATTTACGTATTTACTTGTGTTAATTATTCAGCCTCGCCCAAGTATTGCGCTCGGATTATTTTTAGTAGCAGCATGTCCGGGCGGAAATTTATCTAATTTCTTAACGCACTTTGCTAAAGGCAATACACCGCTATCGATTAGTATGTCGGCTATTTCAACCGTACTAGCGATTATTATGACGCCGCTTAATACTGTATTTTGGGCATCGCTTTACGGGCCAACGAAGGAAATAATTAATTCATTTAGCATTAGTGCAATCGATATGTTTACAACAATCTTTTTAATGCTAGGTTTACCATTAATATTAGGGATGTTTATCCGTCAGAAAATGCCTCGCTTTGCAGCACGCTTTAATCAAATGATGATGAAGCTATCCATTGTTATTTTTATTTTATTTATTATTGTCATGCTAGCGAATAACTTTAATGTATTTATTGAGTATGTAGGGTTAGTAGTCATAATCGTTATTTTGCATAATGCAACGGCTATTGCAATCGGTTATTTTGCCTCTCGTGCATTTAAAGTAGTAGAACGTGATCGCCGTGCAATTGCGATTGAAGTAGGGATTCAAAATTCAGGTTTAGGTTTAGTATTAATTTTTAATTTCTTTGGAGGACTTGGAGGGATGGCGCTCGTTGCGGCGTTTTGGGGGATTTGGCATATAGTATCCGGACTCATAATTGCGACATTCTGGTCAAGACGTACACCTGAAGAAATAAGTGTTGCTCCAAGTGAGGGGGTAAGTACATGAATGTCCTAATTACAGGAGCTGCAGGATATATTGGACAGCAACTAGTGAAATTGTTATTAGAGCAACAGAAGCATCGTGTAATTGCTGCGGATATTCGAGATGTTTCGCCATTTGAACATCATGAAAATTTATCATATGTAAAGCTCGATGTACGTTCAAAAGAAGCGACCGCGATTATGAAAGAACATGAGGTTGATGTTGTTGTACATCTTGCATCGATTGTGACTCCAGGAAAAAAGAGCAATCGTGAGTTTGAATACTCGGTAGATGTACTAGGAACGAAAAATATACTGAAAGCATGTGTTACAAATGGTGTAAAACGTATCGTTATTTCTTCAAGTGGTGCGGCGTATGGCTATCATCCAGATAATCCAGATTGGCTAGTGGAAACAAATGCGATTCGTGGTAATGAACAATTTGCGTATTCCTATCACAAACGTTTAGTAGAAGAAATGCTAAGTGATTATCGGGAACTACATCCGGAATTAGAACAAACGATTTTTAGAATTGGTACTATTTTAGGGGAGACAGTAAATAATCAAATAACGAATTTATTTGAAAAACAAGTATTAATAGGGATTGCGGGTTCAACTAGTCCATTTGTTTTTATTTGGGACCAAGATGTTGTACAGTGCTTTGCAAAAGCGATTGATCATGAACGATATGGCATCTACAATTTAGCGGGCGACGGTGCTTTAACAGTAGATGAGCTCGGAATATTATTAAATAAACGTGTTGTGAAAATACCGGCACCGGTTGTAAAATATGGACTCTTTACATTGAAGCGGCTCGGTTTATCGCAATATGGAGAAGAACAAGTAGGCTTTTTACGTTATAGACCAGTGCTAAGTAATGCAAAACTAAAAAGTGAATTTGGCTATATACCAATGAAAACATCGCTAGAAGTATTTGAATACTACATGCTAAATCGTTTAAAGCAGCGTATGGAAAAGGAAAATCACCCATCTCAATCACATTGAGACGGGTGATTTTCTTACGTATGTTATTTTAATGCTTCTTCTAAATAAGTTAAGTTCACTAAGCCGTCGATATTATCTGTCGTAATATAGCCAGCTCCTTTAGAAATAGTCGCCATTTCTTTAAGAACGTCTTCATTCACAGCCGTTGTTGGTGTTAAACGTTCGAATGCTTTTTCTACTTCTTCTTTAGATAAGTCTTTACCTGTAATATTTTTTACATGATCTAAAAATAATTGGATTGCTTCTGCTGGATTTTCATTAATGAAATCAATTGCTTGGGCATGTGCTTTTAATACTTTCTTAGCTGTTTCAGGATTGTTTGAAGTAAATTCTTTCGTAGCAACTACTACCGTATTTGTTGACTCATTACCCCAAGCAAATTCATCCGGACCTAATAATAATTTTGCACCTGCATTTGTCTCAATGTTTACGCCCCACGGCTCTTGTGTAGCTGCTGCATCAATTTGCCCTTGTAAAAATAGTGCTGCTGTATCAGCTGGTGCTTGTTTGATCGTGTTTACATCGCCACCACTTGTTTGTACTTTTAAACCGGCATCTTGTAATGCTTTCATTAAACCGATGTCTTGTGTACTACCGAAAGTTGGAATGGCTACTGTTTTTCCTGCTAAATCTGCTACCGTTTCAATACCTGAATCTGCGCGCACTACTAATACAGCGCCACCATTAACTGCACCTGCAACAATTTCATGTTTTGGGTTTTTAATGAAGTTGTTAATAGCTGGTGTTGGACCTACTGTACCAATATCAATTGCATCTGTTGACATACCTTCCATAAAAGATGAGCCATCATTAAATGTCTTTGTAGAAACTGTTACTGCATCACCAAGTTGTTCTTCAAAGAATCCCTTTTCTAGTCCAATAATTGTTGCGATATGTGTCATATTTGGGAAGTAGCCGATGCGTACCTCTTCAATCGAATCCTTTTCTGCTGATGATGCTTTCTCATCGTTGCCACAAGCTACTAAAAATGTAGCTAAAATCGTAAGAACTGCGAAAAGCCAAAATTTGTTTCGTTTCATAATAAAATCCTCCTAGTTTGTTGAAGATTGAATACCCCATTTTTTATAAACAGAGCGTTCGATTTTTACGAAGATAAAGTTATCAATAATCGTGCCGATGACACCAATAATGATCATAATGCTAAATACTAAATCCATTGCTTGTAAGGAACGTCCCATATCAAGTAATGTTCCAAGACCACCGCTTCCGCCAAGTAATTCCCCGGCAAGAACAGCTCGCCAAGCAAGTGCCCAAGCTAGTCGCATTCCTGCGATTAACTGAGGAATCGTCGCTGGGAAAATGACTGTACGAAATAAATGAAAGCCAGAAGAACCCATTGTGCGAGCTACGCGAATATGAAGTGGTGATACGCTTTTAAACGCTGTACTTGATGTAATCGTAATCGATAATGTTGCGCCTAATACGATGATGAAAATAACAGATTCTACACCAAGGCCGAACCAAAGTAACGCAAGTGGAAACCAGACGATATTTGGAATCGACTGTAATGTTGATACAAAGAAACCGAGTGTATCATCAACAAGTTTTGATTTATAAATTAAGAAGCCTAGCGTTAACCCAAGTACGATTGCAATTACAAAGCCAACAAGTAGTCGACTAAGTGATGCACCAGTTGCTTCTAATAATCTGCCGTCTATAAAGCCTTCAATTAAAGTTTTGATTATTGTAACGCCACCGGGATCATTTGGGATGATAAGTGGCGGCCACATAAAGGCTGGGAAGATTTCGAATTTAGATATCGCTTCCCAAATTGCTATTAGGATCGCCACGAAGATGATCCTTCTTAAGGTCGTAATCATTACCAAACTCCTCCTTCAACACCTTTTCCATCTCTTGTTCTAATTCTGTTAAAATGCGACTTTCTAAATGAGCTAAAAGGCTATCTGTAGCTGTGCGAGGACGAGCCGCTTTTACGTCAAAAATATTTTTAATACCGCCTGGACGTGTTTTCATTAACAGTATGCGGTCAGACAAGACAACAGCTTCTCGAATATTATGCGTAACGAAAATGATCGTTTTCTTTGTTTCGTACCATAATTCTTCCAGTTCTTTATGTAGTACCATACGTGTTTGCTCATCAAGTGCTGCGAATGGTTCATCCATTAACAGTATTTCTGGATCCATTACGAGTGCTCGAGCAATAGCGACACGTTGTTTCATACCACCAGATAATTCATGAGGCTGTGCATGAGCAAATTTTCCAAGATGTACTTTTTGAAGCCATTTCATAGCACGTTCTTTTGCTTCTTCTTTTGGTACCTTTTTTATAAGTAAACCGTACATAACGTTATCTAGTACACTAAGCCATGGGAAGAGTCCCGACTCCTGAAACACGACAATACGATCATTGCCTGGACCGACAATGGGTTTGCCATTCACTGTGATATCACCAGACGTTTGTTGGTCTAAACCTGCAATAATATTTAATAATGTTGATTTTCCACATCCAGAAGGACCGAGTAGAGAAATAAATTCACCACGCTTAATATTTAATGTCACGTTATCTAAGGCAATGACTTGTTTATTGTCTTTACTTGTAAATGATTTATGAATGTCTCGAAGGACGATATGTGACTCTGTAATAAGTATTCCCCCTTAATACTTATAATTCTTACAAACTTAATAAGAATTATTGGTTATTTAGATTGTATGAAATGTTTTTAGATTTTTCTGTCACTTTTGTTACAAAATGATAGGGAATTTTTGTATTATAGAGATAGGAGGGGATAATAGGGTGCAATTAAACGAAATACATACACTTGTGAAAACATATGGACAGAAACTAAGCTTCAAGAAAAATTCAAGAATT
>JBJEFO010000301.1:5643-10328 GCA_051874135.1 Lysinibacillus sp. | reverse complement strand
TGTGAGGAAACGTAATGCTTCAGTGCGTCTTTAGACGTGGGCCAGTAACAAAGCATTTCACGCGCAGAGCAAACCACCAGTTATACTAGTGGTTTTGATTGTATGGATGATAGAATACTCCTGTATTTTTCTGATATACTTTATTCATCTAAAGAGTGCGATAAATTTGAACTTGTGGAGGAGAAATCATGGCAAATATGATAACAAGCTGTCGACTTATATGCAGCGCGTTAATGTTGCTCTTTCCGGCATTTTCTCCTACATTCTATATCTTATATTTGACAGCTGGATTTACTGACATGATTGATGGGACAATAGCAAGGAAAACAAACACGGTGAGTGAATTTGGATCCAGGCTAGATACTACTGCGGATTTTGTGTTTGTTGTAATCTGCGCAATAAAAATGTTGCCAATGATGGATATACCAACATGGTTATGGATATGGATAGGAATAATTACTTTGATAAAGCTGGTCAATATAGCTTCGGGTTTCATAATTCAAAAGAAGTTTGTGGCTGAACATACAACAATGAATAGAGTTACGGGAATATTGCTATTTGTGTTTCCATTAACGTTAACATTCGTTGAACTCATGTATAGTGCAACGATAATATGTGCAGTTGCAACTTTTGCTGCGATTCAGGAAGGGCACTATATTAGAACAGAAAGATATATTTGAATCTGTGGAGATTGAATATTGGAAGGTTTTAGTTTGGGATTAAAGTTTAATGCAGTTATTATTCAAAATGGAAATATGGATGCCGCATAATGTAGAGGTTCCTTATGACATTAAAGAAATCTTCGGAAAAGTAAGATTATTGGTAAATGCTTCTTTTGATGGTGTGCCATATAGCGGGCAGGTAATGAAAATGGGAACTCCTTGCTACATTATTGGTATTACAAAACAAGTGCGAAAGCAAATAAATAAGAGTTTTAGTGACATCGTTGAAGTTGTGATAAGAGAGCGATAAATTCCAGTTTGTTGGGCTTTTGAAAAATCTGTTAGGAATGTAATATATCTATAATTTATGTGTATTGATTATAAACTGTTTTCAACTGCAATCATTGATAGCATAAGTTTTAATAGCCTATCGATAATAGACAATGTGGGTAATCTGAATCAAATGGAGTTATATTAACTAACTGAATTTGTTTAGTACATGCATAAAATTTTCGAGTGGGAGTAGGACTTGCGAGTAATATCGTCATTATTGGTTACAAATGCAGTAATACCAATGTCTAAGTTAAATTGTTAAGCACTAATATTGTGATTAACGTACAACTATTCATATGTTAAAAATAAGACTCTCTTATGGTTATTTATGACAATTAACTATAAGGGGGTCTTTTTGTTTTAGTCAAAATTAGTGATTTGATTGATGACTTTAAAATGAATTAACAAATTCAAGGTCGTAAAGATAAGTATAATGAATTACCATTTGGCCATGAATTATTTTACTAAGTTTTTAATGTTTTTACGGATATATGCAAGGTTAGCAGTACACGAATAAGGTTTACTTCAGTAAAATAAGGTATAGTATATTTGTTGAATAGATTCTCTTAAAAGACAAGAAAAGTAGGTGAACGAAGTGGGAAAATATCAATTGGATACGAAAGGCAAGGTAGCTGTGTCAAAATATCATGAAAAAAACAAGCCTGCCAAATTTGATAAAAAGCAGCAAATTGAAAAAATACGTGCGGAGTATTTGAAAAAGAAGCAACAACAAGCAGATAAATAATATGAATGAAAACATACAACGGGTTCACCTACAACAATTTAGCCCAAAGAAGATTCTAACTAAATAATAACTCTAAGAGCTTAGTAAGCCTTGTTTATCAAGGGTTTGCTAAGCTTTTTTTATTATCATTTAGGACACTCTAGAAGGTTATTTAGGCACAGTGGAGTATATATAAATCAGGAGGCAATTATGAAAACTAATTTATTACATGAAGTGCAGACGATGCGGGTGTTGTATGATAAATTCAATCGGCAAAAGGGTAAGAATTTTAATGTGTTTTTGATAACCGGGATTGGGGAACGGGAGACGTTGCTTTGTAGAATGCTGCATGATTTGTTGAGTCCTACCGGAAGTCATGGGCAAGGGGTGCTTTATTTAAAGTTATTTGTCCAGGAGATTTTGCATTTGCCTTTTTCGGAGGAGGATTATCGTAGTGCACGGGTGGATTATGAGTTTGTTATTGCGGATAATCGACGTATTGATTTGGTCATTCGGACGCTAAACTTTGCTATTCCAATTGAAGTGAAAATTTATGCTGGGGATCAAGCGAAGCAGTGTGAAGATTATGCGAAATGGGCTAAAAACAGTCTGGTCTATTATGTAACAATCGATGGCCACGCGCCTTCTGAAAAAAGTATGGGCGAGTTAGATGCGAAACAAGTATGCTGTCTTTCTTTCAAAGAGGACATATTAACATGGCTTCGTCTATGTGTAACGCAAGAGGCAACGGTTAGTATTACAGCTATTCGTGAAATATTAATGCAAATGATGGATGCGATTCGTCAATTTTCGGGGCTGCTAGGAGATGAAGAAATGCAGGAAACATTGAATATCATCATGCGCAATAAAGAAACGATGCAAAATGCGCGGTTAATTAAAGAGGCTTATGAGAAATCACGTGGAGAAATGATTCGGAAAATATTTGATCGTTTAAAGCAACAAATACCGCTTGAATATAGTGCAGATGATGAGGACTATACGTGGAATAACTATGCGAGTATTCGAAATTACAAATCGAAAAACTTACCAGTTATGTGGTATGTCGTAAAGCGCAATGTAATCGAGGATTATCATTTATATATGTACATAGAAGTAGATTGGCGTTTGTATGCAGGCTTTATGCTGTTTAATGATGAAGGGGACTCTTTAGAAAGTGAGAAATGGAGAGGAATTATTCCGAATTTGCAATATTTAGAGGATGGTTATTGGGTGTATTTACCGTCAGAAGAGGAATGTCCTAATTTCTATCAACCTGATTTAGAAAATTCATTTTATGATTTGTTTGATGAAGCTTATTTTGAACAATTTATTGAAAAATGTAGCGCACGGATACATGAATTATTAGCGAGTATTGAATATCCCGCTTAATTGTTTAATTACACGTCAATGAAAATGTTGAAAATGTATTCACAGCAAAGTAGGTGGAAATATGAAAAAGAAAGTAACGGCAAATATTTTTAGTATTGTATTGATTGGAAGTTTAATAGGGGAAACTGTTTTACCAGTTCAGGCTACTACATCAAATAATTTTGAAAATACAACAGTAGTGTATCAGGTAGATAGTCAATTTCAAGATTTAACAATAGACCATTATGCGTATGAAGCAATTTTGTGGGCTAAAAACAGAGGGATAGTTAGTGGATATGCAGATGGGACGTTTAAGCCAAACAATACCGTAACAGAAGCACAATTTGCGAAAATGCTAACACTGTTTTTAAGTTTAAAAGATGATAAAGGGGATTTAATTAAATATACGTCCGCTAGTCATTGGACGGATGGATATTATGATAGTTTAGCTGCATATGGTACACCTTTAAACGGATATTTTGACAATACATTAAGAAATAAACCAGTTAAACGGGGTGTAGTAGCACAAGCAATAAGTTATTTAACTGGTGACGCTAATTCTTTGAGAGAATCTATTGAGTTTATGCTTGCTGCTGGAATTTCAACAGGTCAAAATCCACAATTTGAAGGGACGGATTTAAATCAATTTTTTGGCTCAGGAAATTATTTAACGAGAGCCCAAGTAGCGCTATTTTTATATCGTATGCATAATGTCGGTCTAGAAGGAGTTACAGGTATTGCAGTAGAAGTACATAACAATCCAGAAGCTTTAAGTTTAGTAGGATTAGCTAATAAAGGTATGAGTACACTTGATAGCTCGTTACTTTTAGGTACATTAGGAAGTGAAACGAATGCCCCGGTAGTAAATGTTGATCGAGCTTATATTCCGGTGGGAAATTTAATGCAAAAACCAGAGCTTCCAAATGGCTGTGAAATTGTTACTCTTACCGCCGTACTAAATTATTATGGATACAATGTTTCGAAAACGACAATGGCTGATAACTATCTTCCGAAACAAGCTTTCATTTGGAAGAATGGCAAACGTTATGGACCAGATCCTTATAAAGCCTATGCGGGGAATCCGCGAAGCACAACGAGTGGCTGGTATTGTTTTGCGCCTCCTATTGTGAAGGCCGCTAATAACTATATGGCAACACAAAAAAACCAAATGAAAGCAAAAGATATAAGTGGAAGCAGCCAAAAAGAAATACTTACATATTTAAATAATGGCGTGCCTGTTGTAATCTGGGTAACGCTAGATTTAAGCAAGCCAACATTAAATGGCCACTGGTATTTAAGCGATACCGGTAAATACTATAAAGCTTATACAAACTTACATGCAGTCGTTTTGAAGGGATACAAAGATGGAATAGTAAGTGTAATGAATCCTTTAAAAGGGCAAGTTACGTATAAATTAAATGCGTTTTTTAAAAGTTATGAAGAGCTAGGGAAACATGCAATGGTCTTAACAAAGTAAGAAATAATGTAAGGCATCTGTTCGGGCATTAAATGATATTCTCCAATAGGTTTTCAAGGCGTTGATCTTTAAACAGATTGACGCCATTTTTAAAAGGGGAGATTAATAATGATTGAGTTAC
>JBJEFO010000301.1:0-5543 GCA_051874135.1 Lysinibacillus sp. | reverse complement strand
CTTTAAACAGATTGACGCCATTTTTAAAAGGGGAGATTAATAATGATTGAGTTACGTGTTCTGGGATTTTCTGTTGGTTTATTAGTTGAAATACTGTGAAAGAAGGGGGTTTTTGTCTTTCGGATTTACTATATAGTTTAAAATTAAATTTTCACAAAAACATTTACGCTAGCCGCATGTTCCGCATGAGACTCCTCGGGAATGGCTCGTTCCTTATCCTTCTTGCGCGTCTTATTTTCCGCGTTCGTGCGGCGATATAGGTTGAAATTCAACTTTTTTCCTTTTGTAAATAATTAATTCAACTCATATAGTAAGAATGTATTATGGGCCTATAAAATAATTTATTTAATCTTGACTAAATGATAATAATTATTCTAATATATTGATTGTTATTGTTGAAAAGGTAGTTGGATTTAAATGAATGTATTATTTCTAATAGCACTCATTCTATTTTGGGGTATCCTTTTGTATTATTCAGTATTAATCGTAACAGGAATTTTGCATAGAAAAAATAAAGAAAGATTAGAACCTCTTGAAACATATCCCTCATTAGATATATTTATTCCCTCTCATAATGAGGGTGTTGTAATGATGCACACGTTAACAGCTATGGCTAAACTTGAATATCCAGGCAACATGCAAATTTATGTTTTGAATGATAACTCTCAGGATGAGACTGGTCAAATTGCGGAACAGTTTGCTGCAAAATATTCTCATATTCATCATATTGAAGTACCGGATAATGATGAGCCAAGAGGGAAATCAAGGGTATTGAATTATGGATTATCCATTTCCAATGGGGAATATTTTATTGTTTATGATGCTGACAATCAACCTAATCCTGATGCAGCCGTTCGTTTAATGGAAATTACAATACGAACAGAAAATGCTTGTGGGGCCGTTGGTTGTGTGAGGACATTAAATGCACAAGCCAATTGGCTAACTAGATTTATTGCTATTGAATTTAAAGTATTTCAGTTAATGATGCAATCAGGACGATATTTTTTGCATGGAATTGGCTCTCTTCCTGGAACAAACATGTTATTAAAACGTAGTATTTTAATGGATTTGGGTGGATATGATCCATATGCTTTAGCTGAAGATGGCGAGCTAACAATTCGTCTTGCATCTAAAGGTTATATTATTGCGGTAGATCCGCATTCCCAAACGTGGGAACAAGAACCTCAGACGTTAAAAGCATTAATTAAGCAACGTACAAGATGGTTACAAGGTAATTTGTATGTTATGGGCAAATTTTTTAAAGAACCTACTTGGTGGACTAGACAATGTATTGTTCATCTCATTTATTACTTAACTGTCTATGTTATTTTTACAGGTCTTTTATTAGTAACCAATGTTGTATTTATTTTAGGTTTGTTAGGATTGGTACATATTGATTCTAATATCCCCTATTCCTTGCTTTGGGTTTGTACCTACTTAATTTATACAGGTCAATTAATATGTGCCTTATGGTACGATAAAAAACTTACTATTAAATACTTGATTTCAGCATTTTTAATGTATTTTTCATATGCTCAACTATTTATCCTTCTACTTGCTAGAGCTAGTTGGTTAATATTGCAAGATAAGAAGAAAGGAACAGTAATTTGGGATAAGACTGAAAGAGTTGTTATTAAAAATCAAGATACTCCTTCTTTTAAAGAATTCTGAAAATGGAATTTGTGTTAAAGAAAAGCAGAAGCTTAAGTGCCTCTGCTCTTTTTTTATTACAGTTAAAATACTGTGGAAGAAGGGGGGTTTGTCTTTCGAATTTAATATAGAAAGTGTGAATGTTAATTTTACAGAATAGTATTTTTATTATAATATTATTTATGAGTAATATGACTTTAGGGTGATTGTTGTTTCTAGGGAACATCTGAGGAGCTACTGCTGTCGTATGCTTAGTTTAGAGGTTTATCTGGGATAATTTACAATCGCTAAATGCTCTTTATTTAATAAATGGCCATCTCCGACTTTTGGTGATGAGCGCATACTATTTAAAGGAGGATTTAAGTAATGAAATTTAAGTACATAAGTATGTCTATTGCTTTATCGATGTTATTAAGTGCTTGTGGAGATAGTGAGACAACTATATCTAGTACAGATAGTGCAAAGACTGATGAGGAAAATGTTGAACAAAAACAAGAGAAAGAAGAAAGTAAAGCACTTTTAGAAATTGTAGATTCGACAGGTACTGCGTGGGTAGATTCAATTGGAACGGTTTGGGTACATTCGGCAGCGATATTTGAAAATACTGGGGATAAACCTGTTGATATAGGAGAAACCCAAATGAGTTATAAGTCAACAGATGGCAGTATACTAGGAACTTCAACAATGGTTTATGCTGTACCTGAAATTGTAAATCCAGGGGAGACTGCTGTAATTGTAGAAAGTGCTATTTTAGATGGTGTTACAAATAAAGACCAGTATGCTGAAACGTCATACAATTTTAGTTATAACGCAACTGATGAGGATCCAAATTTAATGGAAACAAGTGCGGTTAAAGGGATTAATGGTGAATACGGATATAAAGTAACTGGACTTGTGAAAAATCCGACTGATGTTCAACAAGAGGATGTACGCATTGCAGCTATATTATATGATGCTGATGGCAATCTTTTAGGGGCGCTATCCGGTAGTATGGATGTAGGTTTAGCACCTCAAGGAGAAGCTGGATTTGAATTAAGCTATCCTGAGTTACCAGAAGGGGTAGGGGCAAAAGTCGCGAAAATTGATGTGAAAAGTTATGGTTGGACATGGTAATTTGGAGGGGAAAGTATGAAAAAATGGCTAATAGCATGTAGTGCTACAGCATTATTATTAACTGCTTGTGGAGGAGAGAACGAGGAAGCTACAAAGCAGGAGAAAGAAACAGAAGAAAATGCTGGAGAGTCTTTAAATGTAGATAAGGGAATGTTTAATGTCGATGTAACATTGCCAGCAAGCTTTTTCGAGGAATCAACTGAAGAAGAAATTATTGCTGCTGCAAAGGAACAAGGCATTAAAGAAGCAGTAGTTAATGAAGATGGTTCGGTTACATATACAATGTCGAAATCGAAGCATAAAGAAATGATGAAGGATATGGAAGATTCTGTAGTGTCGACAATTGATGAAATTGTTAACTCTGGGGATTATGCATCTATAAAAGAGATAACTTACAACAAAGATTTTACTGAATTCGATGTGAAAGTAAACCGTCAACAATATGAAGAGGGGTTTGATGGTTTTGCTATTTTCGGATTAGTTCTTGCTAGCACCTATTATAGCGCTTTTGATGGCAAGTCAGGGGAAGACTTACAGATTACTTTCAATATGATTGATGAAACGACAGGTGAAGTGTACGATACAGCTATTTATCCAGATGAATGGGAATCAGAGGAAGAGGAACAAGAGGCTGAATAATTTCGAGGCACCGAAAAGCTGACATTTTTAAAATCATAAATAATTTGCAAATAAGGTTGAAGGGACTTTTTGTTCAGTTGTGAACAAGAAGTCCCTTGTTATTTGTTTAGGGAAATTTAGATTTATCTTTTTTCAGAGGAGGATTATCTTAGCGCGGATACATGAATTATTAGCGAGTATTGAATATCCCACGTAATTGTTTAATTACACGTAGATGAAAATGTTGAAAATATATTCACAGCAAAGTAGATGGAAATATGAAAAAGAAAGTAACGGCAAATATTTTTAGTATTGTACTGATTGGCAGTTTAATAGGGAAAACTGTTTTACCAGTTCAGGCTACTACATCAAATGATATTGGTAAATATTATAACTTGAGGTTAATTTCTGTTTCTGCTAATATCTGAGAAGTTAAAAAGTTACCGTCGAATATCATAAGCTGGAGGAGATAATATGAAAAAATGGCTAATAGCATGTATTGCTACAGCATTATTATTAACTGCTTGTGGAGGAGAGAACGAGGAAGCTACAAAGCAGGAGAAAGAAACAGAAGAAAATGCTGGAGAGTCTTTAAATGTAGATAAGGAAGTATTTAATGTCGATGTAACATTGCCAGCAAACTTTTTCTTGTATTTAACTGAAGAAGAAATTATTGCTGCCGCAAAGGAACAAGGCATTAAAGAAACAGTAGTTAATGAAGATGGCTCGGTTACATATACAATGTCGAAATCGAAGTATGAAGAAACGATGAAAGAGATGGAAGATGCTACAGTATCAGCAATTGATGAAATTGTTAAATCTGAGGAGTATACGTCTATAAAAGAGATATCTTACAACAAGGATTTTACTGAATTTGATATGAAGGTAAACCGTCAACAATATGAAGAGAGTCTTGATAGTTTTGCTATTTTCGGATTATTTATTGCTAGCGCTTATTATGGTGCTTTTGATGGCAAGTTAAGTGAAGACTTACAGATCATTTTCAATATGATTGATGAAACAACAGGTGAAGTGTACGATACAGTTATTTATCCAGATGAATAGGAACAAGTAGCTTAATAATTTCGGGGCAGCGAAGAGCTGGAATTTTCACAATCATAAATACTTTACAAATAAGGTTGAAGGGACTTTTTGTTCGGTTGTGAACAAGAAGTTCTTTGTTATTTGTAGAAAGCTCCTCGTGTACCACTTCGCAACTGCCACGAGTTTTAATCTCCTAACATAACACTCTACTTTAAAAATTAGCCTCTATTTTGCTAAGAAATCGCCCAATTTGCGTGTGTTTTAGCTAAAAAACGGCCGTTTTCATTCGAAAAAAGAGTTTGACAAACAGATTGTGTGATAAAAAAGATAGAAATTTACTATAAGATACGTTCGTCTCGAGAGCCGAATTTCTTAAGAATGGGCATATTTTTTGATGAAAATTAAACTTTTTTTGAAAAAACGCAGCATAACAGAAATTAGTCTTATTTATTTATGCATATCAAAAAAATGCACATAACGATTTTTCTTGATAAAAAATTCGTAAGCGATTTTAAAATTTTAACAAAAAAACTTCATTCAAACTTTTAAATCGTTAAATCATCCAATTAGCAGGATTCGTATACAACATATTCTAAAATAAGTGCCAATTATGATTATAGTCCTAAGAAATGACATTTATTTATAATTAAGTCGTATATCAATTCTGATTTTCAGCACAATTAAAGAAAAAAATTTTTGCTGAATACTTCGAAGAAAAATTTTTTTGAGGGCTACTAAAAAATGCACGTAAAATTTTGTACATGAAAAATTTTGCTAACAACGAAGAAATGTTAGTGATTTATTTTTTTGACATAATCAAATAAAATTAGTTTTTCACACACTTGATGTTCGCCAATCTTTTCATAACCAAGCTTCTCATAGAAGTGGTGATTTCTTGTGTTTAAATGTGGCGTATCTAAATGCCATTCAATCGCTGATGGAAATTCCTTTTCGATTAGCTGCATAATGCAACTACCAAAGCCTTTGTTTTGGTGTGCATTCGCTATGAAAATTCGATTTAAACGGTAACGATTATTTTTTAAATCACGTACATCAATGCCGCCGATGATTTCGTGTCCATACCAAATTGTATAATGCAAGAAACGTTCAATCTTACT
>JBJEFO010000300.1:0-2374 GCA_051874135.1 Lysinibacillus sp. | reverse complement strand
AAAAAAGCGCCTGAACTAAACGGTACGGAGCAGCGTTTAGTTGACGAGGTGGAGGTTTATCGATTTTCGGCGGGTACCTCCCAGTTGCTGTGCACAGCTGTAAATTTCCACTCCAAAACAAAAAGGTAACTTTTTGCACAAAGAGTTGAAAATGCACTAATACAAAATAATAAGAGATAAGGGGACAGGAATGTCCTCTGGCATTTTTGTCTCCTTCCGTTAAATAGGAGGAATTCAAGTATGTGTGGAATAGTTGGATATATTGGAAACCAAGATGCAAAGGAAATCTTGTTAAAGGGCTTAGAAAAGCTAGAATATAGAGGATATGACTCAGCGGGGATTGCTGTTGTCAACAATAGCGGGATACAAGTTTTTAAAGAAAAAGGCCGAATTGCTGACCTTCGTGAAGTAGTAGATGCAGATGTGTTTGCTCAAACGGGAATCGGTCACACACGTTGGGCGACTCACGGTGTACCGAGCGTAAGAAATGCGCACCCTCACCAAAGTAATTCGTCTCGTTTTACATTGGTTCATAATGGGGTTATTGAAAATTATGAGATCTTAAAGCGCGAGTATTTAAAAGATGTGACTTTTAAAAGTGATACAGATACAGAGGTAATTGTAGCATTAGTAGATAAATTTGCTAATGAAGAAAACTTATCTGTTGAAGAGGCATTCCGCAAAACGCTTTCACTTCTAAAAGGTTCTTATGCACTTGCTCTTTTAGATGACCATAGCAACGGCACAATCTTTGTAGGTAAAAACAAAAGTCCGTTATTAGTCGGTGTTGGCGATGAATTTAACGTTGTGGCATCTGATGCAATGGCAATGCTTCAAGTAACCGATCAATTCATCGAGTTGATGGATAAAGAGATGGTTATTGTCACTAAAGATAAAGTGACAATCAAGAAGCTTGATGGCTCAGTTGTAGAGCGTCAGCCTTACACTGCCGAGCTGGATATGAGCGATATTGAAAAAGGTACTTACCCTCACTATATGCTGAAGGAAATCGACGAGCAGCCGTTAGTTACTCGTAAAATTGTTCAAGCGTATCAAAATGAAGCGGGTAATCTGACAATTGCTGAAGATATTTTAGCAGCAATGAATGAAGCGGACCGTGTTTATATTGTGGCGTGCGGAACAAGCTATCATGCCGGTCTAGTCGGAAAACAGTACATCGAAAACATGGCTGGAATTCCGGTAGAAGTGCATGTGGCTTCTGAGTTCAACTACAATATGCCATTATTGTCTGCTAAACCTTTATTCATTTTTATCTCTCAAAGCGGTGAAACAGCGGATAGCCGTGCGGTACTAGTATCTGTTAAGGAGCTTGGTCATAAAGCATTGACGATCACAAACGTTCCTGGCTCAACACTTTCCCGTGAAGCGGATTATACATTGCTATTGCATGCAGGTCCTGAAATTGCGGTTGCTTCTACAAAAGCTTACACAGCACAAATTACAGTGCTTTCAATCTTGGCTTACGCTACAGGCGTATCAAAAGGACTTGAGCAAAAACTTGATTTAGTGCATGAGCTTGGTATTGTCGCAAATGCAATGGAAGTTCTTTGTGATTCAAAAGAAATCCTTGAAGAAATTTCAAGAGAATACCTGTCTGTAACACGCAACTGTTTCTTCATTGGCCGCTCAGTGGACTACTTCGTTGGTTTAGAGGGAGCGTTGAAGCTAAAAGAAATTTCCTATATTCAAGCTGAAGGCTTTGCAGGCGGCGAACTGAAACACGGTACAATCGCTCTAATTGAAGATGGTACTCCAGTAATCGCTCTTGCTACGCAAGAATTGGTTAACTTAAGCATTCGAGGCAACGTAAAAGAAGTTGTTGCCCGTGGTGCATATCCATGTGTTATTTCCATGAAAGGTCTAGAAGAAGACGACGATGCATTCGTACTTCCGGCCGTTCATGAACTGTTAACACCTCTTGTCTCTGTTATTCCGTTACAATTGATCGCTTACTACGCTGCGCTACACCGCGACTGCGATGTAGACAAACCGCGTAACCTTGCGAAAAGTGTAACTGTTGAATAAGGGTTGATAATATTGAACAGAAAAAGGCTGCAGATCATAAAATGTCTGCAGCCTTTTTTTTGTCGAAATGTATCAATGAAGAAGCGAGGAAAATGAATGAATTTGTCAGGCAAAGTATAACTTGTCGCATTATCGTATTTCTTGGGAAATATTCTTTTACATGGATTGACATGCCCTTTAAAGAAGAATTAGCATAATAAAAAAATGCCTCTCAAAGCCGTTTGGCGGTGAGGGGCATTTTTAATCAAACGATTGATTGAAGTTGTTTGTTTAGGATTAAACAAACAATCCTACAACAGTAGCTGACAGCAATGACGCCATTGTTGCA
>JBJEFO010000299.1:0-2379 GCA_051874135.1 Lysinibacillus sp. | reverse complement strand
CGTTGGCAATCAATTCATCAATGACATTATTGTAAAACTCGATCGCTTTTGGATTTACTTCACCTGTTCCGTTCGGAAACATACGTGACCATGAAATTGACATACGGAATGAGTTATGCCCAATTTCTTTCATTAAAGCGATATCTTCTTTATATTTTGTATAAAATTGAGATGTTTTATCAGGACCAACGCCATTAAAGAAACGGTTTGGTTCTTTTTCAAACCAGTGATCCCAAATATTTTTTCCTTTTCCATCCACATCAGCAGCACCTTCTGTTTGAGTTGCCGATGCAGCAGATCCCCACCAAAAATTTTCAGGAAAACGATATGTAATCGTTTCTGTATCAGGCTCTGGCTTTGTTCTTTCTGCTGTAATCATGTTATATTGCTCCTTTTCATACATAGTATTGGTTAAAAATAATCCAGCGGAAGCAATCCTGACTCCCACTGGATTTCATTTTTATTTTTCAATAGTTGCAGCTATTTCTTTTGCATTGTTTTCTTCTTGTTCTTTTTTCATATTCATGCGATCGATTACTTTCAAGAACGGGAACCAAATTGCGAATACAATACAGAAGTTCACAATTTGAAGAAGAGTACCCATAATCGAGTTCGTTGCTAAGTATCCGCTTAATCCGATTGGAACAGTCCAAGGTACCGTTACACCTGTTGGCGGTGGCACAAGGCCAATACTCATGACAAAATATGTGAATCCTACGACAACCATTGGCGCTAATACCCAAGGCACAATAATCAGCGGATTCATAACGATTGGCAGACCGAAAATGATCGGTTCATTTACGTTGAAAATACCAGGTCCAACCCCTAGTTTCGCCACTTGCTTCATTTGTTTACTTCTCATGAATACTAAAATGGCTACGACAACCGCAAGCGTCATACCTGTTCCACCCATACCTACTGTAAACACTTCCATGAAAGGTTTAGAAATAATATGCGGTACTTCACCAGTCGCTGTGTACGCATCTAAATTTTCGATAGCTAATGTATTCCAAATCGGGTCCATTACAGAGTTCATGATAATCTGACCGTGAAGACCGAAGAACCATAATATTTGGATTAAGAAGACAACTATTAAAGTAGGAATGATTCCTCCACCTAAACCAGTTAATGGTGCTTGAATCACTTCATAAATGACATCATGTAAGTTTGTATGGAATGCTAATGTAACAATTGCATGCAAAGCTAAAAATACAGTTAATGTAATAAATGCTGGAATCAATGCAGCGAAAGATTTTGCAACTGCTGGCGGCACACCGGCAGGCATTTTAATTGTAATGTCTTTTTGTACTGCTTTTCGGTAAATTTCACCGGCCACAAAACCAGTAATCATTCCAAGGAACATCCCTTTTGCTCCAAGGCGATCAAGTGAAAGCACACTTGAAACGGTTTCTCCGCCATCTGTTTCGATGACAAAAGGTGTTAAAAATAAGAATGAAGCTAAAGCTACTACACCACCAAATACAGCTTCAACATTGTAGCTTTTCGATAAATAATACCCGATACCGAATACGACAAAGACAGTCATAATACTCATTGTCGCACTTTGTGCAACCCCGAATGTATCTCGCAATGTAGCAATCGTACTGTCACTTAAAATAGAATCTAAAAATGGCAGGTTTAACAGTACAACTACCATCGATCCGAAAACAGTTAACGGAAAGGCTAGCATGAAGGCGTCACGCAGAACCGCTAAATAGCGGTTATTGTTTAATTTACCTGCAATCGGCATAAGGAATTTACTGAATTTATCAAACACGACATTACCTCCTAAAGTTTTAATCTTAATGAAGAGCTACCTTGTATCAACAAAAATCGAAATAATTATAGAGTCATTGTTTACGAACTTATTTCATGCTAGAAAACTCTAAATCTTTTACTTTGAAAATTTCCAATAATTCTTTAACAAGCTCTTTCATAGATAAAGTGGACATTAAATGGTCTTCTGAATGCATAAGTAACAATGAAAAATTCGTTGTCTCACCACTTGCTTCTTTTTGGACCATTTGAAAATGAATGTCATGTGAAATGCTTAAATCCTCTTCCGCTTGCTTGATTAATGCTTCTGCTTCTTCAATCTTTCCTTCACGATATTGACGAAGTGATTGGATAACTTTGCTTCGCGCATTCCCACTGTGTAAGATAATTTGAAAACTGATTTGTTCATCCGTTAAATTTTCCAATTGTAATTTTTCCATATCAATCACCCGATTAAAGCTATTGCTTGCTCATATGCTTTTTTTCCATCAGCCATTCCGTAAGCCATCATATCAATGACATCTACTTTAATGCCGTATTGGTCAGCAGCTTGCTGAAGCTCACCTTTTAAAAAGCTCATTTGCGGCCCGATTAATACAACAT
>JBJEFO010000298.1:0-2392 GCA_051874135.1 Lysinibacillus sp. | reverse complement strand
ATAAATACAAAGAATTAGACAAATTGACCGTATTCTATAACGAACTAAAACAAGCCGCAAATACTGATGGAAATGATATTTTAGATGATACAGAATTAGCTAATATGTTCAAAAATGAGAATACTGAAATAGCTAAAGAAATGTCAAAAGATACTACATTAGTTAGCAGCATAAAATCTTTCTTAACTAGCTTAAATAAAACAGAAGATAAAAAAGAAAAAAAAGATAATACACCTACTACATCTGCACCAGCAACGGCAACAGCAGAATTAACTGCAGAAGATATTGCAGTTGATACAATATCAGGAGATGTAATAACTGCTAAAGAAATATATAATACTCAACGTAGTTCTCAAGGTGGAGTTAGTGATAAAGTAGATGATTGGAAAGAATTTTGGGATACAGAATTTGCAGCATCAAAAATAGAACGATACATTAACGATGAAGAATTAAGTGTTTCTTTATTAAATCAAGCAAAAGATGGAACATTAACTAAAAAATCATATTACGAACAAAAGATAAATTATTTAGAAAATATATTAGCAAAAGCAAAAGATTCTGAAAATGTGACTATCAATACTTTTACTGAAATGTTAGCAAATGCAGGTTCAGATGCTTTAAAAACGCTAGGTATAAATGTAGATGACAGCAATCCCAAATCTGCTGATGAAATAGCGTTAGATTTGCTTAAAGCTGCTTTAAATAATTTAAAACCGGAACAAATAGATGTATTAATATCCGGTACTTCTGATGAAACACAATTAGGTAAAATATTAAATGATGTGGTTAGTACATATTTGTCCAATTTTAGTATTTCATCAAATACAACTACAGTTACTAAACCTAAAATAATTGGATATGTTGATGAATTTACAGGAAAGATTTATGATTCAGAAGATAAAGTGCCTACGCATAAAGAACCTGAGGGTCCATTAATAAAAAGAGCAAAACCAAAATATTCTCCAACTGAAACTGAAGAAAGCACAATAACAAATTTTAGTATTACACAGACAAATCAAATAGAAACAAAAGGGACAGTTGGTGAAATAATTCATAGTGAACTTAATGAAATTATGACTTTTGAAGAAGCATTTAAAGCTGAAAGAGGTGTAGAATATAACGAAGAAAACATCAGAGATTATCAATTAAAAGATGCTCAATCTAAATTTTTACTGGAAGCATATAATAAAAAACAAGAAGTATATAACACCTTACATGAAAAAACCGTTGCAGTACGAGGTGAAAATGAACATGGTGAAACATATTCAGGAACTCGTAAAATAGTAGAAGAACAACTGTCATTTGCAATAGTTCAAACTCTAACAGAATTATATGGTAGTGTTGAAAATGCTCTTGAAAAATTAGGTATTACCGGAGTAAAGCTACAAGAAGTTGAAGAAAATGGATTAAAAAGAACAAAGCTTGTTCAAGATTTTGGCGAACAAAAGGGTAAAATAAAATTTAAAGAACAAGAATTAGATGGATACACACTTGTAAATATATCTAATAAAATACAACAAACTTTAGATAACAATTTCAAAAAAATGTTAGGCGATAAATCTTTAGAAGATTACATTAATGAAACTTCTAATGCATATAAAAAAGCTTATGGAACGAAAAATGCAACAACATTAGCTGAAGGATACAAACAAAGCCAAGAAGAAATTGTTGGTAATCTCAGAAGTGGATTACAAAATGTAGGTATGGCGGCAACAATGGTTGGTGGGGTATTACTAATGACTCCGGCAGCTCCATTAGGTGGTGCGTTAGTTGGTATTGGCAGTAAAACTGCAATGACAGGAATGGTGGTCAATCACGCATTAGGGTTTACAGAAGCTCTTACACGAGATGAAATAAGTGAAGATGAATTAAAAGAATTGTTAAAAGATGCTGTAATTGATGCTGCAGGTTTTATCATAGGTATGAAAGCCGGTAAACTGGCAGATAAACGTTTTGCTAAACTTATTGATGCAAAATTAGCTGCAACCTTAAAACAAGACATTACTGCCGGTAATAGAGCAGAAGCTTTAAAAATGATATTTACAAATCCTGATAACTTAAAGAATTTTGCTACAGCAGCAGGTGCAAAATTGGGCACTGATTTTATGATTTCTTTAGCCGGAGATTTAACTTTAGCAGGCTTATTAGATACGGATGAAGATGTTCAGCAATTAATTAAATCTAACTTAATGGGTTTAATTATTAGTACATCAAATGATTTAAAAGCTGCTACTCTACCTACTAAAACTCATGGTGGTAATAGAGGCGTTGAAGAAAATCCTTCAAATGGTGATGCCACTATTCCTACAATTTCTACTATGTTGGGAGCTCCTACAACTAAAGGTGCTTCAAGAAGTAGTGATGTAGATTATTCTAATTTACCTGTTTATAC
>JBJEFO010000297.1:0-2393 GCA_051874135.1 Lysinibacillus sp. | reverse complement strand
ATAATTAAGTCGTATATCAATCCTGCTAATTGGGCTTTTTCGAGTAAAAAAATTTAGCTTTAATCATTTGGAGTCGAAAATTTTTACGCTTGTTGTAAAAATTGCGTGCGAAATTTTATGTTTAATATGGTCCGTCCTCTCCACTGTAAACAAAATTATTTTTATATGTCGGCTATAGCATCACAAAAAAACAGAGACCATCGCAAAATGCAACGTCTCTGTTCATCGTCTGTATGTTACTTAAGTGGCTCAATCACTAGGTAGCGATTTGGCTCAACGCCCTCTGAATACGTTTCGATATCTATTCGATTCGCTAGTGCGTTATGAATAATTTTACGCTCGTACGACGGCATCGGTTCAAATGCAACCTTTTTACGTGTACGAATTGCTTTGTCTGCCATGCGTTCTGCTAATTGTTCTAGCGCAGCTTGGCGACGTTCACGGTAATCTTCTACATCAAGTTTGACAAGCATAAATGACTTAGCACTTTTGTTAAGCACTAGCTGTGTTAATTGCTGTAATGCATTTAACGTTTGGCCACGCTTCCCAATTAAAAATGCTGCCTTTTCGCTTTCTAACTTAAATAATATATACTTGCCTTCAGATTCCGTATGAATTTGTAAATCTTGAATCCCCATCTCGAGCGCAATATTCGTTAAATATGCTTTTGCTTCATCGATTGGATCTTGTTCTTGCATTTCAGGTTGATCATCATTCACGACTTGAACTGGCTCTTCCCCGTTTACTACATTAACCGGCTCTTTTTCAACAAATTGCTGAATTAGCATGCCATCAGTTGGTACTTCTACCTCTGTTTGCTGCTCTTTAACCGGTTCATCTTGTTGAGGTTTATTCTCTTCCCTCATAACTGCTTGAACATCTTCTTTTACTGTGACACGTATCTCTGCAGCACGTGCACCAAAACCTAAAAATCCTTTTTTACCTTCTTGTAAAACTTCTACATCTACTTGATCACGGGTTTTGCCAAGCTTTTGTAACGCTAATGAGATCGCTTCATTGACTGTTGCGCCTATTTGCGTAATTTGTTTCACTATTTTGCTCCTCCTGTAATAGTAGCATCCGTTTTCTTATTCCAAGGTTTGTAAATCACAAGGTTTTGTAACACTGTAATAATATTTCCGACTACCCAGTATAATGATAAAGCTGCTGGTAATGCGATACCAAAACCGATAATCATTAGTGGCATGATATACATCATCACTTTCATTTGTGGGTTGTCAATTGCTGGACCAGTCATTAATACAATAAATTGCATTAAACCAGCAATAACTGCTAGTAAAATACTCGGTTCCGCTAACGGAATAGATAAAAATGTCCCGAGTACAAATTCTGGTGTTGCATTCATACGGCTAATCGCATGATAGAAACCGATTAAAATTGGCATTTGAATGAATATTGGTAAACATCCAGCAAGTGGGTTTACACCTGAAGATTGCATTAATGCCATCATTTCTTGTTGATATTTTTGCTGTGTAACGGCGTCCTTAGAGCTATATTTTGCTTGTAGCTCCTTCATCTTTGGCTGAATCTCTTGCATTTTCTTTGAACTTTTAATTTGCTTAATTGTTAATGGTAAAATTGCTAAACGAATAATAATCGTTACAACAATAATCCCCAACGCATAAGTACCTAAAAGATCTGCGAAATACTTAATGAATGATACTAATGGCCAAACGATAAATTCATTCCAAAAGCCTGTACTTTCGGATGAAATTGGTTGATCGAATTCTGTACATCCTGAGAGTAGCAATACTACTGATACAAGCGTCAGAATAACCCAAAGTCTTTTCTTCAAGCCTTCTTCCTCCTAGAGCAACTATTCAATTTTCTTTATAGAGCTTATTCTACCATGTGTAGACGCTTACACTCTACAAATTGTTTCAAGAATGATTCTATAAATAAACTAAGGTGTTATTTCTTTTTTGCAACTTTAGCAATTTTTAATACATGCTCCAAACTTTTCTTTGTTTCATGAAAATCTAATGTGGCCGCCGGATTTCTGGCGATAATAACATAATCCATATCTTGGCGAACGTCGTCTTTCAACTCAAGAAACGTTTGGCGAATATAGCGTTTAATTTGGTTACGTGTAACTGCTTTTCCTATCTTTTTCCCTACCGATAAACCAATACGAAACTCTGTTTGATCTTCTTTTTTCAAGCAGTAAATAACAAACTGTCGATTTGCAAATGATTTACCTTTCTTAAAAACCTTTTGAAATTCTTCATTTTTTTTAATTCGTTGGCGTTTGTTCACAAATTACCAGCTCCATCTATCTCATTTTTCAAAAATAAAGTGAAACTTCAATCAGTGGGGGTTTTGACGCACAGGACGTGCTAATGCCGACCTTGTCACACGGATGTGATGTTTTT
>JBJEFO010000296.1:8726-10419 GCA_051874135.1 Lysinibacillus sp. | reverse complement strand
GAAAAAATTGACTGAAAAAATATACAATAAAAAACGCCCCTAAATCGTTAGACATTTCATCTAACAATTTAGGGGCCGTTAAATTTTCTTCAACTTGAGACTGTTACGTTATAAACAGTCTGTACTTTTCTTAATAATTACGCCTCGTCTTTTTCAAATTGAATGCCTGTAATATGTACATTCACTTCATTTGTTTCAATTGAAGTCATATTTAAAATTGCTTGACGAATTGACGACTGCACGTCTTTTGCCACTTTTGGAATTGAAAAGCCGTATTTTACAGAGCAAAATACATCAACAGCGATTAGACCGTCATCTGTCATGGACGCCTTAATACCTTTTGAATGCACTTTTTTCCCGAAGCGCTCAACTACGCCAGAAGCGAAACTACCACGTGTTGCAGCTACACCTTCCACTTCAGTCGTTGCGATTCCAGCAATAACCTCCAGCACTTCTGAAGCTACTTCAATTTGACCAAGCTCTTCTTTACCCGTTGGTGTAGGTTGTACAAATGATGTTGGTTGTTTATCAGCCATTGTTAACATCCTCTCTTTATGGTCACTAGCTTAGCGCTAGTTATACACAAACTGATTTCTCATATGGTCATTATACTACATTTCACAAGGAATGTGAGATGAAAAGCCATCGTCCAATAAAAAACCTTTTTCTGTTCGGTTAGTGCTTACACGTATTCATTCCCCTTTGCGTTAAGTTAATTTTAAAATGACCTAAAAATATACATTTTTCTGTGCTATAATCTTATTAGTATAGATTTGCATATTTTACCATAGCATACATAAATTACACCTTAGAACAAAACCCATTTTGGAATGGAGCGAGATTTTGACATAATGCTAATCAAATTTTCGCTATCATATATTTTTTAGGAGGCGTTTTACATGGCTCGTTTAGAAGGAAAAGTTGCAATTATTACAGGGGCTGCCCGCGGTATGGGGGCTGCTCACGCTCGTCGTTTTGTGGCAGAAGGAGCAAAGGTTGTACTAACAGACTTAAACGTAGAAGAAGGAACAGCTTTAGCAAGTGAATTAGGCGAAAATGCACTTTTCGTTAAACAAAATGTAACAAGTGCTGATGACTGGGAAAATGTCGTAGCAGAGGCAGAAAAAGCTTTCGGTCCAGTAAATGTTCTTGTCAATAATGCGGGAATTAGCATGAGTAAATCATTCTTACAAATGACGGAAGAAGAATACCGTCGCATTGTGGATATTAACCAAGTTTCTGTATTTTTAGGTTTAAAAACAGTTGTCCCTTCCATGCAAAAAGCTGGAGGAGGTTCTATCGTAAACATTTCTTCTATTAACGGCATCGTTGGTGGTTCTGTTGGTTATACAGATACGAAATTTGCTGTACGCGGGATGGCAAAAGCAGCAGCGATGGAATGCTCACACTACGGCATCCGTGTTAACTCAGTTCACCCAGGTGTAATTGAAACACCAATGGTCACACAAGGTGATGCAGTAGAAGCGATTAAAGAGTTCGCAAAACATATTCCATTAAAACGTATGGCGCAACCAGAAGAAGTAACAAACTTAGTGTTATTCCTAGCTTCAGATGAATCAAGCTATTCTACAGGCTCTGAATTCATCGTAGACGGTGGACTAACAGCTATGTAATAGTACACAACCGCAGGCGCATTGATTTCGATCAATGCACACTGCGGTTTTTTGTTTTA
>JBJEFO010000296.1:0-8626 GCA_051874135.1 Lysinibacillus sp. | reverse complement strand
GCTACGCCTAATACGTCGTTCTCTTCTAGGAATTTCGTATTGAATTTAGCAGATTTGAACACGTCGTTGTTCATTAAAGCTTGGTGGAATGGAATTGTTGTGTTAATTCCAGGGCCACTTACTTCGAACTCAGAAAGTGCACGGTTCATTTTTGCGATTGCTTCTTCACGAGTATCAGCGTGAACGATTAGCTTCGCAACCATTGAATCGTAGTATGGTGGGATTGTGTATCCAGCGTATACCGCTGAATCGATACGTACACCGTAACCACCTGGTGTTACGTAAGTGTCTACTGTACCAGCTGAAGGCATGAAGTTTTTGTATGCATTTTCAGCGTTGATACGGCACTCGATTGCCCAACCGTTAATTTTAATATCTTCTTGCTTGAATGGTAATTTCTCACCAGAAGCAATTTTTAATTGTTGTTGTACTAAGTCAACACCAGTAATCATTTCAGTTACTGGGTGTTCTACTTGGATACGAGTGTTCATTTCCATGAAGTAGAACTTGTCTTCTTGGTAGTCATAGATGAACTCGATTGTACCAGCACCTTCGTAGTTACAAGCGATTGCTGCTTTAACAGCTGCTTCACCCATTTCAGCACGACGCTCTGGCGATAATGCTGGAGATGGAGCTTCTTCAACAAGCTTTTGCATACGACGTTGTACTGTACAGTCACGCTCACCAAGGTGAACAACGTTACCATGACCGTCTGCTAATACTTGGATTTCACAGTGACGGAAGAACTCGATGAATTTCTCTAAATATACACCTGGGTTGCCGAATGCTGCAGCAGCCTCTTTTTGTGTAATTTCGATACCTTTTACAAGATCTTCTTCTGTACGTGCTACGCGGATACCTTTACCGCCACCACCAGCAGTTGCTTTGATGATAACTGGGTAGCCAATTTCTGCAGCCCATTTTTTACCTGTTTCGATATCAGGAACAATACCTGTACCTGGTACTAGAGGAACGTTCGCTTTTTCCATTTCTGCACGCGCTACGTCTTTAATACCCATGATTTTGATTGAGTGTGATGATGGACCGATAAATTTAATACCAGCGTTTTCACAAGCTTCTGCAAAATCAGCGTTTTCAGCTAAGAAGCCGTAACCTGGGTGAATGCCGTCAGCACCCGTTTTTTGCGCTACACCAAGTACTGCTGGGAAACTTAAATAAGAGTCTTTAGATAATTTTGGACCAATGCAATATGCCTCGTCTGCTAGCTTTACATGAAGTGCGTCAGCGTCTGCTTCTGAATAGACTGCAACTGTTGAAATACCTAGTTCTTTACAAGCACGAATAATACGTACTGCAATTTCACCACGATTAGCAATTAATACTTTTTTCATTGTATAAGCGCTCCTTACTCAGGTTTCACTAAGAATAATGGTTGACCGTATTCTACTAATTGACCATCTTTAACTAGTATTTCTACGATTTCACCTTTAATTTCAGCTTCGATTTCGTTGAATAATTTCATTGCTTCAACGATACATACGATTGTTTCGTCGCCTACTTTATCGCCTACTTTTACGTATGCTGGTGATTCTGGGTTTGGCGCTTGGTAGAATGTACCAACCATTGGTGAAGTGATTTTGTGTAAATCAGCATCGTTAGCAACTGGTGCTGCTGCTGGAGCTTCTTCTTTCACTGGAGCTGCTACTGGAGCCGCTGCTTTTGGTTGTTCTACAACAGGAGCCGGTGCTGCTGCTACCGCTTTAGGAGCTACTACTTCTACTGCACCGCCGTTTTTCTTAAGCTTTACTTTAGATCCGTCAGCTTCGTACACGAATTCGTCAATTGTTGAAGCATCTACTAATTTAATGATTTCACGGATTTCTTGAATTTTGAACATTAATAACTCTCCCTTGTATGTAATTTAACTACGAATCTTATTTTATAATTATTTTCGACATTTTGAAATAGATATTTTTAAAATTAAAAAAATTTCACATAATTCACTACAAACGCTTACATTTCGTGTACAAAATTGCATTTCCCTGCTATATAACACAGTGGAATTTCAATAATATTACTCTTTTTTTAAATTAATAGTAGCTAGGTTTATAGTCTACAACGACTTGAACTGAAGGATCTAACTCTGACTTCACAATGTAAACTATTTCATTTGCCTTCTCTGTAGAAACATCCTCTGACATGACTGTGACCGCTACCTTTCCTTCATCAATTCTTACGAGTGCATCTGAATATCCTAATGACTTAACTAGCATCTCTAACATTGCTTCAGATGATTCACGTTCAATCAATGCATTCATTTCATCGAATGCTTTACTCTTTTCTTCAGCTGTAAATTGTTCAGAAGCCATTTTTTGCGTTAATTGTTGACGCAATTGGCTTCTTTCATTACTAATTTCCATACGCATTTCATCAAACATATAATTATCTGTCTGCACTGTTGTATCCGTCTCGTCAACACCAGTTAAAATTGCACCGTCTAACGTATCATCTGTAAAAATCGTTGTGAAATTAAAATCGCTCGGTCTTTCAAACAAGTAATATACTGATATTACAGCTGTTAAACATATAAGTGTTAAAAACCAAACCGTTCTTTTTTTGACTTTCATGAACTTCCTCCCTCTCCCTCTTCCATTGGTAATATAACAATTCGATGGGCAGGCAATTGAAGTATAGCGCTTACTGTTTCTTGCAATTGCCGCTTAATGAGTGGTGACCTTGCCCCTTCTGAAACAATTAGTACACCTGTGTATGCATCTTTATTTTCAACCTCACTAAATGAAAATAAAGATGATTCTTTCGACGCTTCCGTATGAACATATACAGATACTTGTCCTACCCCCTCGATTTTAGAGAGTACTGCTGCAAGTTTTGCCTCTACCGTGTCGTTAACCGATGGGCTCGTGTCTTGCCTAAAAAGTAGAAAACCGACGAGGGCAAGAACAATTAGCGCGATTATATTCGCCTTTTTTGTTGCCACATATTACTTGCCCTCCTTTCTGTCAACTTATCCTATGAGAAAAATTGAACCAATATACTTGAGATTGTGTGTAATAAATTGAATTAACCATAAAAAGATAACAAGTTTCACAAATATTGAAAAATCTTCGTCCCCTAGAATTGTTTGTAATATAACAGAGAGTCCAATTAAAAAAAGTAACTGTATCATAGTGATCTACCAGTCCCGATTTGTACGATAAAAAAGAGAATAAGCCAAATGACGATAAAACCGATTGCTAATAACAGAGCAATAGCACATAACATAAAAAGTGTATTGCCAATATCGTCAAGTACACTACTAATTCGACTATTTACAAAAGGCTCAGCAATAGCACCAGCTAATTTAAATGTGAAAGCTTTAATAAGGAGTGTGACGGCTGGATAGAATGATAGGATGAGTAGTGTCGTAATCGCTGTAAATCCTGTGACGGTCGTAGCGGTTGATTGGAACTTCTTTAAAAGTGACATCCCCTCTACTAGTAGCGAGCCAATAATCGGAACATTTTGTTCTATTACTTTTTTCAGTGGATTTGCAAGTGTGTCTTGTATTGAAAAAAAAGCTACGCTAGAAAAAGTTAAAATTGACGACAGTAATAATATCGATGCTGCAATGATACTGAACACTGTTTTGCGAATTAACTCTGCTACTTTTAAAAAAGTCACTTGCGGGTAAAGCCTAGAACATATATCAAATATGAGTGCTGTAAAAAGTGAAGGGATTAATAGCTTGTCACAAATATAAACGAGCAATTGTAAAACAAAAATAACAGCCGGGCTCCATGCGACTAACGAAATGAGCGATTGCATAATAGCGAGTACAGTACTAACGAGTGGAATAAACGCTAAAAAAAATGCTGAAAAGATCGAAGCGAGCTCTTTCATCAACACAAAAGCATCAAATACTTGTTGTCCAACAATGATGAGTATAAGGAAAATAAAAAGTGTCGAAAGAAATTGCCGGTACTGCTTGGACATTCCTTCGATAATTAATATCATTAGGAATAATAACAGCAATGTCGTTAACAATGCAGCAGATTCGGTTAGCGGTTTTATTAATACTGTCATAGCATCCCTCTAACTTAACTTTTGTAGTAAGGTCGTCAAATGTGTCATCGCTGGTTTCAACTGTTGCAACCAAATGAGCACAAGCGAGCCTCGTACAGCAATATCAACTCCTTCAGCAATTGCACTATAGTCTTGTTCCTCTAAAATGGCTTTCACAAGATGACTTAATAATAAAAGGAGCGCCGTATACGCTAGAAGTTTACTATATGGAATACTGTCGGTAATTGTTACAAGTTCTGAAAAAAGAGGAAATAAGATAAGTGCATATATTTGTGCAAAAAATAAAAAGAAAAAAATAATACTAATAATCGGATGAAGTTTACCGATTGCTCCTTTAATAAAGTTTAGAAGTAACATACAAACGGTCGCAAAAATTAAATACTTCATATTGAAAAGGAGAGCCATCGTAGAAATTGCGCTACTTCGTTAAAAAATAAACGCAAAAATCGAATGAGCTCTGCCGTCATATATAAGTAAGCTACGAAGAACAAAAAGAACGAAAACTCTTTCTTGCCTGTTTGCTCAAAAAATATATGAAGTAGTGCAATAATTAAGCCAACGCCCGCCACACGTAACACATCTTCTAGCTCCACGTGCCTCCTCCCCCCTCTCGTAACGTAGTATATGAAGGATGGCTAAGTGACAGAACAGTGATTTTCATTCATCGTGAATTATCAATAGCTTCCTCACTCTTAACGAATTTTTCATTATTAGATACAACATACGAAAAAGAGCCGTGCAACATGACGCACGGCTCTGCTAAAAGTTTATGTAACTAATAATATACTCTTCATGTTAAGGCAAAAGATGATAATTTTCGACTAGTGAAAAGCAATAGTAGCAGAAAAACCACTTCCGTTAGCTACGTTTTCTACACGTTAAATCGCTCTTTTGTTTCTTCATCTAATATTCCATTTTTCATAAAATGCTGGACCATTATAGAAATCATCATTTCATTCTCTTCTTGGATATCTATTATTTGCAAAATACGATTAATCACTTCACGATGGGCTGATGGGTCAGCATACAGAGTATTAAATGCTCGTGTTTTCCATTCTAAATCATCACTTAAAATTGCTTGTTCTAACTCTTCAGCCGGAACAGGAACGCTAAAAATCGCATAGGGATCCTCGTAAGTATCACAATAAACAAGTGCTATACATTCTTGTAGTGAATTAGCTATTTTGATGTTGTCTATGTATACACCATCTGTACGCTCCTCAGGCATTGTGAAATCCCATGGAATCACAACGTCTGAAATAAAGAAGTGTTGATAAGATCGATTAAGTAGCTTATAGAAGCTTTGCCAATCCTTTTGTTCCGTTGCATCATGATACGCAAGAGGACGGAAATAATACGCCGCTTCGATTGACTTACAATGAATCGTCCATTCTAGTTCAGGACAATCCCAAATAACACGTAACGCAAAACCGTCTGCTGTTTTTTGTAGCTCATCGTAAATATAGTAGCTCCCTTTTTCCAACTTCCCTACTTCCTGTTGAATTCCAATAAACTTTAAAATGACAATGGCCTTCGAGGTGAAGCCTCCACTCGTATTTAGCATAACTGTAACCATTTCATCATCTCTTTCAAGCATTTGAATTTGTGCATCATGTAAAGAGTCGCTAAATACATCGTGCGCAGTCTGTGACAAATAAGGTAGTGCCTGTTGCGTATTTTCATGTGCACATTGTAGAACTTCTCTAAACGTTAGCTCTACACTATCTACCCAAGCTAAATACTGTTCACGTACTGTTTTTGGAAGGTACTGTGTATTGAACGTATGATTATGTACATACGGATGAAATTTTTCAGGTAGTGCTTGTAATAGTCGTGGTCGCACTTCATCTAACCATTCACGAAGCTCCGCGGCTAAATCAATCCCTTCTTCTTCCGCAGCTTGCAAGTCACGTTCCCAATCTTCATCGCTTTCCTTTATAGCCAATACATGAGCCTTATCACTTTCTTTTTTCTTTTCCATTGTTAAATGCCACAATTATCTCACTCGCTTCCATCGTAAATTTTTCTACCTCATAATGAGCAAAGCTAGAAACAGTTATTTCCTTAACCGAACATTACTCAAGTCTATAACCTTCGCACTTTGAATAGCGATAGTAGAAACTAGCGTTAGAAATACACGCTAGTTTCTACTATAGCTCCTATTCTATTCAGTTCCTTTTAAACCGACAGGCAAGTAATACGAAAGATTATTCGTAATCCTTCCTCCAACTCGGTAACCAATTGCTGCTGCTTTTCCGTTTAGCAAAAAGCTCCCTATTAACATACTCCCTGTTTGTAGCCCCTTTTCACTTTGAAACGGTATTGTAGGATGCTCGATATATTGCTGATATACAGGGACATATGTTGTGTAAGATTGTTGCTGATCTGCATCGATTAGCTCGCCATCTTTATTAAATATTTCTACTGTATCGCCTTCTCGCCCAAAGGCAGGCTTTTTTACATACGACACACCTTTTTGTAAAAAAGGCTCTGCTTCAAGGTAAGTCGGCAAGAAATATTCATCTATCCACTTATGCTCTTGTTCAGTAAAAAACGGATGCCCTTCCTCATGCAATCCCCAAATAACAGCCTGAACAGCTTTATTTTGCAATAAAAAGGCTGAAGGCGGATTAATAATCGCAAGCTTCCTTTCCTCAACGAGTTCGAGTAACCATAAACCAATTGGATTTCCGTGTTGATCTTTGTCCAGTATCATATTTTCGATTGGGAATGTTTGACGATACAAAATATCTATTTTCATCCCATCTTCATCAAAAAGCCCTATCCCTTTTTGAATACGGAGCTTATGAAGAGGTGTAAATTTTGACGAGCGCACACTTCGTTGAAGGTACAAAACCGTTTTATAGTCCTCAATATTGTCTTCGTGAGCTGTAAAAACAATATGCGGTAGCTTTTTATTCGTACTGTTGTAAACACTGTCATAAACGGCTTTTCGTAAAAGCAGTTCCATCCCGTCGTTTGGATTATGTACGCCAAACTCTTTACATATCAATCCGTTCACAAAAAATAATTCTTTAATGAATGTAGGTGTATCGGTATTAATTTCAATACACTTATAGCTGTCTCCATGCGGAATTAGATCAAGACGTGAAATAACACTGTCGACCGAAAGCATTTTTAGTCTTATAAAGGACAGTGTCTCTTTTGGAAATCCCATTTCAACAAGCGTTTCATCGGGTACGTTGCGAAGTAATGAACTCATTTTAAAAAAGATGGAAGCAATTCGCTCACTAATTATTCGGACATGAGCAACCTCGTCTTTTGTCAAAAGTGCTACATCATACAGTGCATATTCCTCTCCGTAAAGATCCGCCCAAAAGTCTTTTATTCCGGCGTAAAACTGCTGACGTTTTGTACGATACATTTGCGTAGTCAATTTTCTTCTAAATCCTTCACGTAAATTACATACACGCCGCGATCTTCATCAATTTCCTTAGACGTTACAAGCATTTGACCGCTTCCTGGCACGTCGACAATATCCTTTAATAAAAAACGTAGAACGTCGAAATGAGCGTCACAAGGAATGCGAGAAAATAATCGGTAGTTTTCTCGTTCATTCGGGCTTCGAAACTCAATATGTATGCCTTTACCTCGAAAACTTCTTTCATCTTCCCCTGACAAGTTTCTTCCCATTTCTTTAATGACTAAAATCTCTTTGTCACCATCCATCTCGTTAGAAATTAGTTCGTATTGTGTTCCTTTCATGATGAAATATGTACATAGCTGTCTAGCATAAAATTCATCCGCACCTACATCCGGAATCATATATTCATAGAACGGCTCAAAGTGCCCATTCCCTTTATCAATATAGTAAATTAACTGTTTCACTCGCTTCTCACCTCAAATTAGTAAGATAAACATTTTGCTACAATCCAGCCAACTGCTAATGATAGTGATAACAAAATCGTCCCTACTGCACGGTTATCTTCTTCAATTGCTTTCTGAATACTAAAACGGATTGTAATTACTTCCGCTAGGATAAACACAATAATTTGAGCAACAATCCCGATGACGCCCCAAATCGCCATATCCATTAATGATATTGAATATTCGGCAGCAGCACCTAAAACGATTGCTAGCCCTATCACTTTTCCACCTAGAAGCATTGCCGCTGATACGTTTTTCTCAGCAATAAGCTTAAATTCTTTTATCTTTGGCGTACTAATCGTAAATAAAACAACCCCGACAACAAGTAACCCTATTGCCACGCCTAAATAAGATAAAAAATTAATATATAAATTCATATAAATTCTCCTCACTTTTCTATCTTTTATCCACCCGAGCTTTTCGAACCACTACCAAACCCAGAGCTAGATTGGCTTCCCCCTTTAAATGAGGAGCTATTTTTATAATTTGTATAGTCAGTGCTTGTTAACAGTGCGTTTTTATTCTTATAATATCGGCCACCGTAATAATAATAACCACGATGACTTGAATTATGATCATCACATACCCAAACACCTTGGTCATCGTCCCAATCCCAATCATCACAAGCTTGATCGGTTGGTTTCGGCGGCAACTCAGCAGTTGATGAACCACAGCCAGCTAGTCCCATTGTTAG
>JBJEFO010000295.1:6285-10435 GCA_051874135.1 Lysinibacillus sp. | reverse complement strand
GTAGATGAAATCAACATTTGATTTTGTCTACGCTTTTTTGTTTAGATGGAAGCGAAAGGTTAGTTACCATAATATTTGCGCGGTTTTAGGACTCTTTTACGCGAAGTAATCACACTTTTATCCGATTAACAAATCATTTCAATCCGAATGCATATTGCACCAAATGAAAATCCCTCGCAAAATCGCGAGGGATGATAGTATTTATTGAGATTCTATATTTGATAGTGTTTGTTCGTTTAAGTTATTTGTAGGTGCCTTAGACACATTCGAACTATCAGGGATGAGCCCTAAATGACTTTGAAGGATATGTTGTGTTTCTTCAAGTGATTCTTCATCTAACTTGTAATAATAAACACCTGTTGACATATCATCATAGCCTTGTAATGTTAATGAATCGATACGTGGCACGCCGTTCGATAAATAGCTAATAAAAGATTTCATTTCTTTAAACGTCATGTCTGTTTTCATGTTATCGCCAATTGCTTCGAGTACATCATCGTATTTTGTTATTGCAGAAGCAGATGCTGCTTTCGTAATGATGGCTTTCAAGATTTCTTGTTGACGTTTTCCGCGCTCAATATCATTATCCTGTTTGCGCGTACGAGCAAGTGCTAAAGCTTGTTGGCCATTTAATGTTTGTAAGCCTGGCTGTAGGCTAACTGTGTTGCGATCGAATTCGTCTTTTTCACCCGTTATTGTATATGGTACTTCAGCTTCAATCCCGCCTAAAGCATCGACAACTTCGATGAATGCATTGAAGTTCATTCGTACATAATAATCAACAGGAATGTCTAATAATTCTTCAACTGTTTCAATTGATGCTAATGTACCGCCATATGCATGGGCATGATTAATTTTATCTTTATAACCGACATAAGGAATGTAAACGTATGAATCACGTGGTATGCTTAAAAGTTTAATTGTTTTTGTTTGGTTATTTAATGTTGCGAGCATAAGGGCATCGGAACGAGAGCCTTCAGCACCTTGCCCACGTGTTTCGCTATCGTCGACTCCGACGAATAAAATTGAAACATTGTCTTTTACTGGTTCAACCTTTACTTCACGTTTTTCCGACACTTCACGATTTTCAACGACTTCATATGCGCTATTTACCGCATGTTCAGCTTGTTTTGTCAAATAAACAGCGTAAGCGGTTACGCAAATAAGTGCAGATGTTGCTAAAATGAGTGTTATTTTAAGAAAAAGACCGAGCTTAGACGAGCCTTTCGCTTTCTTTGGTTCAGTTCTTCTCATACTGTAGCTCCTCTATAGGGATAATGTGCTGTGGAAATTTCCAATAATTTTAATTATACTAGTTTTTTTTTAGAGCGTAAATGGGTATAACATTATGAAATGCTAAATTCGACAAATTGTTTTTCGATGCAAGTGACGTTAGCTTGCCCATTCGTTAGTTCAGTAACCCAGTTAACAAATCCCTGTTCTTCATCTTTTAGTACAAAAACGTACAATTCGACACTATCAGCGTATTGAATATCACGTAATGTATAGTGTGAGTTACGCACTTCATTTTCTACTTTCCCAAGCCACGTATAATCGATCGCTACTTTCATAACATGATGTAGCTTACGTTCAACGACTTGTGCTGCATCAATACCTTCTGTTGTTGATTTACCATAAGCGCGGATTAGCCCACCGCCGCCTAGTTTGATTCCCCCAAAATAGCGCGTGACGACAACAACTGTGTCTTTAAGTCCTTGTTTTTTTAATACTTCTAACATTGGGACGCCTGCTGTGCCGCTTGGTTCGCCGTCATCATTTGCTTTTTGGATTTGGTCATGTTCGCCGATCATATAGCAGGAGCAATTATGTGTTGCATTTGGGTGCATTTTCTTTATTTTTTCGATAAAAGACAGGGCTTCCTCCTCTGTCTCCGCTCTATCGACATAACAAATAAATTTGGATTTAGAAATGATTGTTTCACGTTCTCCGTAGCCTTTTACTGTTTTATAGTCTTTTCGCATTAAAACAACTCCTTTAAATTACAAAAAATATAATGATTAGTATTTACAAAATTACTTAAAAATTGTTTAGAAAATGATATAATAGTGTAGAATTCTTATATTTAGGCGTTAATTAAATTTTTTGCTTTCATAAAGAAATTAGCAACATCTAAGTAGAATGGGGAAATTAATATGTTTTCAAACGACAAACTAGATATTGCTTCACTTGATGTGATATTTAATCGAATGCTTGAAACGATTACAAGCTCTAAAGATGATATCTTTATTATAAGTGAACAGAGCCGAAGAAGCTTTGAACAAATGCAAAATGAGCTTGAAATAGTTCGCCAGGAAATTTCTCTTGTTATTGATGATGCTGATCATTTAGAAGCGAAATCGCAACTTTCAAAGCAACGTCTCGTCCAAGTAAGTAAGGCCTTTGATAATTATAGCGAAGAACAGGTGCGAATGGCATACGAAGTTGCAAATGAGTTACAAGTGAAATTAATGCTAGCACGTGAAAAAGAAAAGCAATTACGCGACAAACGAGATGATTTAGAACGTCGTATGAAGGAACTCTATGAGACAATCGAACGTGCAGATCATATTGTGAATCAAGTAAATGTTGTTATAAATTATTTAACTTCCGATGATTTAAAAAATGTTAGCTTAGCATTAGAGCAAGCAAAAATCAAACAAGAATTTGGTATTCGTATTATTGCTGCTCAAGAAGAGGAGCGTAAACGATTATCACGAGAAATTCATGATGGACCTGCACAAATGATGGCAAATGTTCTCATGCGTTCAGGGTTGATTGAACGTACATATCGTGAAAAAGGTATTGAGGCTGCTATAAAAGAGCTATCTGATTTAAAAGTAACGGTACGAAATGCCCTTTCCGAAGTGCGTAGAATCATTTATGATTTAAGACCTATGGCATTGGATGATTTAGGGATTGTCCCGACATTAAAAAAATATTTATCAACCGTGATGGAATATAACCCAGGTGCAGTCATTCATTTCCGTACAATTGGACAAGAAAGGCGCATTTCTTCTGAGCATGAAGTAGCCATTTTCCGACTTGTTCAAGAATGTGTCACAAATGCATTAAAACACGGAAAACCTAAGGAAATAAATGTTAAGTTAGAGTGGCTAAAGGGCGACATAAATATTGTCGTAAAAGATGATGGAATTGGATTTGATAACGAAAATGGAAAAGAGCAGTCATTTGGGATAATTGGGATGCGAGAACGTATTGAGCTACTCGAAGGACAAATGCAAATTCATAGTGTAATAGGTAAAGGAACTACTGTATTATTTAAAATTCCGTTTCCTGAAGAACAATAGTATAGAAATTAACTAAATGTAGGGGGTAACAAAAAATGACGAAAATTATTATTGTAGATGACCATCAATTATTCCGTGAAGGGGTAAAACGAATTTTAGATTTTGAAGATACGTTTGAAGTAGTCGCAGAGGGCGATGATGGTACAGATGTAATTAACTTATATGGTGCACACAGTCCCGACGTCGTACTAATGGACATCAACATGCCAAGGAAAAATGGTGTGGAGGCGACTGCTGATTTAATCACAGAATTTCCAGATGCAAAAGTGATCATGCTATCTATTCATGATGATGAGTCGTATGTAACGCATGCATTAAAATCAGGTGCACTTGGTTATATGTTAAAAGAAATGGATGCAGATGAAATCGTAGAGGCAATTAAAGTTGTTGCAAACGGTGGTTCTTACCTACACCCGAAAGTAACGAAAAACTTAGTAGCTGAATTCCGACGTCTTTCAGAACATGAAAATAAAGGAAACTTCCATCAAACAGAAATTCGTCGACCATTCCACTTATTAACAAAGCGCGAATGTGAAGTGCTACAGTTATTAACTGACGGTCAATCAAACCGTACAATTGGAGAAACATTATACATCTCTGAAAAAACAGTTAAAAACCATGTTTCTAGCATCTTACAAAAGATGAACGTAAACGACCGTACACAAGCAGTAGTAACAGCAATCAAAAACGGTTGGGTAGAAGTACGCTAATATTTTATATTTTTATTTTGAGAGCCTGCTAATCTATTGGATTGGTAGGTTTTTGTTTTTGATAAAGAGTGCCACCGAAGTGCCACCATGGTACCACCGTTGTACCGGGTACGTGCCACCGAAGTGCCACCA
>JBJEFO010000295.1:0-6185 GCA_051874135.1 Lysinibacillus sp. | reverse complement strand
CGAAGTACCACCGTTGTACCGGGTACGTACCTGGTACAACGGTGCAACATTTAATGTAATATTTCGTCATTATTTATGGAAATTGTGCTACAATATGCGCGGGAGGGTTTTGACAATGAAAAAATGGTTATTAGCACTAATGACAGTACTTGTCTTAGCTGCTTGTGGAGATACGGATACAGCGGATAATAAAGCAAAAACGAACGAAGAAATTATTGAAGAAGGAACAGTAGGCTTCGAAATGTTAGGTGGTTCCATTGAAGAAGCTTCAGGTGTTCCTGCAGAAGAAAAGGAAAAAATAATTGCTACATTTAATGAATACATCGAATCATTTAATGCAGAGGATATTGATCGTTATGCCCAAACGCTATCTAAAAATCCAAAAGGCTTTAAGTATGATCAAGAACTGGAGGATGTAAAAAAAATTTTTGACCAGTATAGTGTGATTGATCGTAAAGCGGAAGATATTACGATTGTGAAATATAGTGAGGAAGAAGCACAAGTTTTCTCGAACATGACAGCCGCTATGGTAGAAGAAGCATCAGATATTGAGATGACAGGCGGAGCACGTACGGTAGTTGTCTTAGTAAAGGAAGAAGGAAATTGGAAGGTCACTAGCGTTCACGCGATGGACAATCAATAATTTAATGTCAAAGCGTTCCGTAGAGAATACATAGACGGAACGCTTTTTAAATGTATTGAATGATCACTTATATCGACTCGGAATGGTATATTTTTAACACTTTACAATTCACAATCAATAATAGATACGGTAAACTATGAGCATAGGAGAGTGGGAAAATGAAAACTGCAGTCGTAACAGATAGTACGGCGTATTTAACGCAAGAAGAACGCGCACGTTATAATATTCAAATGATACCGCTGAGCGTTAATTTAGAAGATGGTACATTTGAAGAAGAAGTAACGATTACAGCTGCTGAATTTTATAATAAAGTACGCGATGCGAAAGAATTTCCAAAGACGACACAGCCACCAATTGGACAATTTGTAGCGCTTTTTGAAGAACTTGCAAAAGAGTACGATGAAATTGTCACAATTCATTTATCAAGTGGTATTAGTGGTACTTATCAAGGTGCTATTCAAGCAGGAGAAATGGTAGAAAATATAGAAGTTTACGCATTTGATAGCGAAGTAGCATGTGGTCCTCAGGGCATGTTCGCGATTGAAGCGGCAAAAATGGCACAACGAGGCGCATCAGCAAAAGAAATTATAGCGAAACTAGAAGAATTGAAGGCGACGATGCGTGCATATTTCATCGTGGATGATTTAACCCATTTACAGCGCGGTGGTCGACTTTCAGCAGCATCAGCTTTAATCGGTGGATTATTACAAGTAAAACCGATTTTGCATTTTGTTGATACAAAAATTGTACCGTTCGAAAAGATTCGCACACGCAAAAAAGCGATACGTCGAGTGGAAGAGTTATTAAGAGAATCTACACAGCAGCATGAAAAACTGCAAGCTGTCGTTATTCATGCAAATTGTGAAGAAGACGGACGAGCTTGGATGGAACAGCTACAAAAAGAGTTCCCGACAGTCGACTTTAAGTTTAGTTATTTCGGTCCAGTTATTGCCACGCATTTAGGAGAAGGTGCCATGGCGCTCGGTTGGATGAAAAAAGAAGATTAATGAAAAGCGGTTTCTACAACTTAGTGGAAATCGCTTTTTTCTATGGGGGGACATAGATGAAACTAACACGTTCAAAGCATTTTACACGATACAAAGGATTTGTTATGGAAAAAAGCGTACAAAACTTTTTCACAGGGCGTGTTTGGAAAAGGGATGCAACACCGTTCACGCAAGAAAAAATTGAACTGTATATTCAGCGAGGTTTCCTACAAACGAAATGTGCGATTGATAAGGGACCCATTTGTAATCGGTGCTTAAATAAAGATCCGAAACAGTTTATTACGTTCCACTGTGCACGTTGCAAGAAGCCGTGTGTTTATTGCCGACATTGCATTAATATGGGACGCATGAGCAGTTGTACAAGGTTGATACGTTGGAGCGGTCCAATACCGAAGCCGAGAAAAGCGCATATTTTGGATTGGAAAAGTGAGTTTACGCCACTTCAGAAAACAGCTTCACTCGAACTAACAGAAAGCATAAAAAAGGGAAGTAATCACCTTATACATGCTGTGTGTGGTGCAGGGAAAACGGAAATCCTTTTTACAGCGATTTATGACGCGCTACTTACAGGAAAGCGCGTATGTGTCGCGACACCGAGAACAGATGTCGTGCTTGAATTGTATCCGCGTTTCCAGCAAGTATTTCCGAAGACAACAATTCATGCACTATATGGTGGGGCCGAGCTAAGCTTTGCCTATGCTGAGCTCATTGTGACAACAACGCATCAGCTATACCGCTTTGAAGATGCATTTGATGTCATGATTGTCGATGAAGCAGATGCTTTCCCTTATACACTTGATGCCTCATTGCAAAAGGCAGTATTAAAAGCAAAAAAGCAACATGCACCGATTGCTTTTGTAACAGCAACACCATCTTACAAGTTGTTACAGCAGAAAAAACAATGGGGATACTCCTTTATCCCAAGTCGTTATCACGGGCATCCGCTCCCTGTTCCACGCTTCGACAGTTTATGGGGCTACGACAAGCAATTTCAAAAAAGCAAAATACCACAGAAATTAAAAAACTGGACACAAGCACGATTAGCAAAAAATGAGCCGTTTTTATTATTTTTCCCGACGATTGATTTAATGGAGCAGGCGATTCCATTATTTCAAGAGTTGCACCCACAAATCGAAGCGGTACATGCCGAAGACCCAGACCGCAAACAAAAGGTGTTAAATTTACGAAATGAACAGCTGAAGGGACTGCTCACAACGACGATTTTAGAGCGCGGCATTACGATAAAAAATGTACAAGTAGCCGTCGTTGGAGCGGAAAGTAAGATTTTTACATCGAGTGCGCTCATTCAAATAAGTGGACGAGTTGGCCGGAATGCACATTATCCAACAGGAGAGATTGTCTTTTTTCATCACGGCATTACAGTAGAAATGGACGCGGCTAAAGAGGAAATCAAGCGACTGAACAAGGAGGGGTTTCCCGATGCATAAAGAAGTAATGGATTGTTTATTATGCGGAACACCACTGATCGAACAAGTATCATGGCTAACACTCATTCAACGTTTCCGAACAACCATTTGTACGAAATGCGAACAAAAATTTTTACCCGTACCGAATGAACAATCTGATCATCGTTCGCTTTATTATTATAATGAAGCGATGAAGGATTATTTACATCGTTACAAATTTATGTATGATGTAGTACTTGCGAAAGTGTTTCAAAAACAAATTCATGACGTATTCAAGCGGGAACAACGCATTGTTGTACCGATTCCGATGCACCGACAAAAGCTAGTAGAACGCACATTTTCGCATATTGATGAACTACTAATTGCCGCCAAGATACCTTACAAACACCTACTTGAAAAAACAACAATCGACACCCAAAGTAAAAAGTCTAGGGAAGAACGACTGAATACACGACAGCTATTCCGTGCAATTGGGAAAATAGACCCTAAACATTATGTTGTGTTTGACGATATTTATACAACAGGTACGACAATTGAACATGCCAAAAAGGCTTTACTTGAAGCAGGTGCGAAAACTGTCACATCTGTTACGTTGATTCGAGGTTAATAGCGGAATAGATAAATAATGAGAGAAATGGCACATTTTTAAAAGTGTACGCCACTATAATTTGTTGTGTTGTATACTAGATTTATATAGAGGACGGATAAAAACGGAGGGATTGTAATGGCGGAATTACGTAGCTGCCCAATGTGCGGCACATTTTTCAATTACACAGGTTTACGCGAAGTTTGTCATAATTGCGCGCAAAAAGAAGAAGATCTATATCAAATTGTTTATCGCTTTTTACGAAAGCGTGAAAATCGTGCAGCTAATGTTGATCGTATTGAGGAGGCAACAGGTGTAGATCGCGACCTTTTATATAAATGGGTACGAAAAGGACGTTTGCATCCTGCGTTGTTCCCAAATTTAGGTTACCCATGTGATAACTGTGGCCATTTAACGAATAAAGGCAAGCTTTGTGATAAATGCTCAGATTCGATTAAATCGGATTTACGTACATTTGAGGCAGCAAAGGAATTCCGTGAAAACATCCTTGAAAAAGACCGCGTGACGTATCATGCAGAACGAAAAAAGAAATAATGAAAATCGGCTCTCCGTAAATGGAGGGCTTTTTTTTATTATTCTTCTCGAGATTTTAAAATCAGCCCAGATTTTGCTGAAAAATTCGCCAAAAAACCTCTATTTTTACTGAAAAATGAACGTTTTCATCCCCGAAAAAACGCTTGACAAATAGATTGTGTGATAAAAAAGAGAGAATTTTACTAAAAAATACGTTCATCTGGAGAGCCCAAATCTTTGCAAATAGGCATATTTTTTAATAGGAAATGAAGTTTTTTTGAAAAAATGCAGCTTGATCGAAATTAGTCGTATGGATTTATAGCTATTAAAAAAATGCCTATAACGATTTTTCTTGATAAAAAATTTGCAAGCACTTAAAAATTTTTAACGAAAAAATCCCGTTCACACTTTTTAATCGTTAAAACATTGAATTGGCAGGATTCGTATACAACATATTCAAAATTAAGTGTCATTTAAGAAAATAGCCCTATGAAGTGACATTTATTTATAATTAAGTCGTATATCAATCCTGCTAATTGGCCTTTTTCGAGAAAAAAATTTTCGATTGAATAATTGGACGTAAAAAAATTTCACGCTTGCTGTAAAAGTTGCGTACAAAATATTAATACGTATTCACTTTGGGTGAAAGTATTTTTTTATGTGGGATGTTTACGTACGATTTATTTTAATGCCCCAACAAAATCATCAGCAATGTTAAAATTATAATGGGATGACTAGAGGAATTGTTTCTACCTTAATTTTGCGTATATTAGCAAATGGGCTGATGCTCCAAAGAGTTTAGGAGGGCTTACATGAATCGGTTTTTTCTAATTTTATGCATTAACTTTTAAAGCAAGTGTCCGAAATAGTAAGTAGACGAGAGAAAACAGGGGAGGAGGAATCGACAATGAAAATTAATGGTATCGGCTTAAATAATATTAATCCATATAATCAAACAAAGCGCCCTCTACAAACAAATAAAGCAGGGCAATCATTTGCGGATAAATTAGAAATTTCATCTGCAGCCAAAGAAATGAAAGTTGCATCAGAATATACAGACGCTCGTGCAGAACGTGTACAACAATTAAAAGAAAAAATTGAATCAGGCGAGTACAAAGTAAATGCACGCAAAGTAGCAGAGGATATGCTGAAATACTATCGTTACTAAAAGGAGACAGGCTACATGTCAGTAGAAAATATCATTTCGACGCTTGAGAAGCTAGAAAGAATGCATAAAAGCTTATTCGAATTGGCGAACAAAAAGACAGACTTAATCAAAGCAAATGACATGGAGCAAATTGATGAAATGTTAAAGATGGAGCAGGCACATGTAGCTGCTATTGAAACACTTGAGCAACAGCGTCAGGCAATGGTAACGGATTACCTACAAGCAAAAGGAATTGCTTTTACTGACATCCCGACTGTCGCGCAAGTAATTGATGCAACTGATGGGCCTGAAAAACAAGCTTTGCAGGAAGTGCGTGAACGATTACTAGCACTACTAACGGAGTTAAAGAAGCGAAATGACTTAAACCAAAAGCTTGTATTCCAATCTTTGCAATTTGTCAATTTAACATTAGATATGCTGCAACCACAGCGCCAACAAGCAAGCACATTTAACTACTCTGGTGCAGAGGTGCGCGGCGAGGCGGGCATAGCTAAAAAATCATACTACGATTCGCAAGCATAACGACGCATGTTAATCGTTGCATGCGTTTTTTTACGAAAATAAATCCCGCACAATGCGGGTTACATAGGGAGGAACACCAATGCGTTCTACATTTATGGGGTTAGAAGCAAGTAAAAGAGGTTTGTTCGTACAACAATCAGCGCTTTATACAACAGGTCACAATATTTCAAATGCCAATACAGATGGCTATACTCGCCAGCGTGTTAACATGCAGGCAACACCAGGTTTCCCATATCCAGGGCTAAACTCGCCAACTTATCCTGGTCATTTAGGGACGGGGGTTGAAGCCAGCTCGATT
>JBJEFO010000294.1:3387-10485 GCA_051874135.1 Lysinibacillus sp. | reverse complement strand
ATAAAAGTGAAAAGTTAAGGAGTTTTTTTGATGGAATTATCCGATGCGTATATTCATTCCTTCATTCAACCTCGCAATGAATTGCTACTTGAAATGGAGCAATTCGCAGCGGAAAATCATGTGCCAATTATGCAACTTTCTGGTATTGAAGCGTTAAATCAATTATTGCGTATTCAAAAGCCGAAGCATATTTTAGAAATTGGTACAGCGATTGGCTATTCTGCAATTAGAATGGCGATGGCGCTTCCGGAAACGCACATTGTTACGATAGAGCGCGATGAAACACGTGTAGCTCATGCACGTGAATTTATTGCTCGTTCGACCGTAGCGGAGCGCATTACGGTAGTTGAGGGAGATGCGTTAGAAGTAAATGTTGAAGACATTCAAGGTACGTATGACGCAATTTTTATTGATGCTGCAAAAGGGCAGTATCAAAAGTTTTTTGAGAAATATAGTCCACTCGTCCCATCAGGTGGTGTATTATACATCGATAATATGTATATGCACGGTTTATCTGATTTGGATATAAAAGAAGTACCGAGACGAAAAAGAACGATGATTCGCAATTTAAAGACGTTTACAGAATGGATTATGCAACATCCTAATTATACGTGTGCATTTTTCCCTGTCGGTGACGGCTTGTTAATTTGTTTGAAGAGGTGATAAGTGTGAAAAAACCTGAATTATTAGTAACGCCACAATCTGTCGCGCATGTACAAGACTTACTTAAAGCTGGTGCAGATGCATTTGTGATTGGAGAGCAAAAGTTTGGTCTACGTTTAGCTGGAGAATTTAACGTAGCGCAAGTGGAAGAAGCAACAAAAATTATCCATGAAGCAGGCAAGAAAGTGTATGTAGCGGTTAACGCTTTATTCCATAACGATCGCTTAGATGCGCTAGATAATTATTTAAAAGAAATGCAACGTATTGGTGTTGACGCTTTAGTTTTTGGTGACCCTGCTGTTGTGATGGCAGTGCGTGAATTAGGCATTACAATTCCGCTACATTGGAATCCAGAAACAATTGCGACAAACTGGTTCCAAGTAAATTATTGGGGCGAGCGTGGTAGTAAACGTGCCGTATTAGCGCGTGAATTATCCCTTGATGAAGTACTTGAAATTAAAGAAAATGCAAAAACAGAAATCGAAGTACAAGTACACGGTATGACATGTATGTTCCAATCGAAGCGTTCGTTATTAGGCAACTACTTCTTATATCGCGATCAAGTGATGGAAGTTGAAAACCGTAAAGATAACAAAAACATGTTTTTACATGATAAAGAACGAAAAAATAAATATCCAATTTATGAAGATTTAAACGGTACACATATTTTCTCACCAAATGATATGTGTGTAATTGATGAGTTAGGTGAGTTATTCGAAGCAGGCATCGATTCATTAAAATTCGATGGTATACTGCATTCATATGAATACAACGTAAAAGTAACGAGCCTTTATCGCCAAGCAATCGATGCGTATTTCGACCAAGGCGAAGATGCATACGAAGACATCAAAGACGATTTACTCGCACAAATTGAAGAAATTCAACCAGCATTGCGTCCGCTCGATACTGGCTTCATCTTCAAAGAAACAGTGTACTAGAAAGGAGAGGCTTACATGTTACAGTTAATTCAAAACGAAAAAATTCGTGAAACAATAGATGGCAAACGTGTTATCGTCAAAAAGCCCGAGCTTCTAGCACCTGCAGGAAGCTTAGAAAAGTTAAAAATAGCCGTTCATTACGGTGCTGACGCTGTATTTATCGGTGGTCAAGAGTTCGGTTTACGTTCAAATGCAGATAACTTCACGATCGAAGAAATGCGTGAAGGTGTGGAATTTGCGAAGAAATATGGTGCAGTTGTATATGTAACAACAAACATTTTTGCACATAATGAAAATATGACAGGACTTGAAGAGTATTTACAAGCGATTGAAGGTGCTGGTGTTAAGGGGATTATCGTAGCTGACCCGTTAATTATTGAAACATGTCGTCGTGTTGCACCGAAATTAGAAATTCACCTGTCAACACAGCAATCGTTATCGAACTGGAAAGCTGTGAAGTATTGGAAAGAAGAAGGCTTACATCGTGTCGTACTTGCACGTGAAGTAGGCGCAGAAGAAATGCAAAAAATGAAAGAGGAAGTAGACATCGAAATCGAGGCATTCGTGCACGGTGCGATGTGTATCGCTTACTCTGGTCGTTGCGTACTTTCAAATCATATGACAGCGCGTGACTCAAACCGTGGTGGTTGTTGCCAATCATGTCGTTGGGACTATGATTTATACGAAAATAAAGATGGTGAAGAAGTACCTTTATTTGAAGAAGGTGACGCACCATTTGCGATGAGTCCAAAAGACTTAAAATTAATCGAATCAATTCCTCATATGATTGAACTTGGCATTGATTCACTTAAAGTAGAAGGCCGTATGAAATCAATTCACTACGTAGCAACAGTTATTTCTGTATATCGTAAAGTAATTGATGCATACTGTGCAGACCCGGATAACTTCCAAATTAAAAAACAATGGTTAGAAGAATTATCACGTTGTGCGATTCGTGCGACAGCTTCTGCGTTCTTCGAGTCTGAGCCAAGCTATAAGCAGCAAATGTTCGGTTTCCATGCATCGAAGCCGAAATGGGATTTCGCTGGTTTAGTGCTTGATTATGATGCTGAAACACAGATGGTCACAATGGAGCAACGCAACTACTTCAAGCCAGGTGACACGGTTGAATTTTTCGGTCCAGATATTGAAACATTCCAAATGACAGTTGGCCAGTTATGGGATGAAGAAGGCAACGAATTAGATGTAGCCCGTCACCCATTACAAATTTTAAAATTTAAAGTGGATCGCCCACTACACAAGTACAACATGATGCGCAAGGAGAACAAAAAATAATGAGTAAGCGTCCAGTAGTAATCGGAATCACCGGTGGATCATGTTCGGGTAAGACAAGTGTGACGCAAGCAATTTATGATGTTTTTCGCGATCATTCAGTTGTTGTTATCGAGCAAGATTATTATTATAAAGATCAAAGTCATATGACGTTCGAGGAGCGTTTAAAAACGAATTACGATCACCCGCTAGCGTTTGATACAGATTTATTAATTGAACATGTAAATAAGCTTATAAACCGCGAGGCAATTGATAAGCCAGTATATGATTATGTACAGCATACACGTGCAAATGAAGTTATTCATGTTGAGCCAAAAGACGTAATTATTGTAGAAGGTATTTTAGTACTAGAAGATGAACGTCTTCGTGACTTAATGGATATTAAACTATTCGTAGATACTGATTCTGATTTACGTATTATTCGTCGTATTCAGCGTGATATTAAAGAGCGTGGCCGTACAGCAGAGTCTGTAATTGAGCAATACGTAACAGCTGTTCGCCCAATGCACAATATGTTTATTGAGCCAACAAAGCGTTATGCCGATGTCATTATCCCTGAAGGTGGGGGCAATCAGGTTGCAATCGATTTGATGGTAACAAAAATTAAAACAATTCTTGAAAGTGAATCAAATGTATAATATGATGAATTGGTATTGATAACTTTTTCAATTTATTATATTTGTATAAAGTGAAACCTCAATCAGAGGAGGTTTTCCTCATCCTCCTCTAATTGTTAGTTGAACTAATCGGGCTTTTACGGACTGTTGATCTCCTTGAGGTGGAGTGTTACAGCCCGTTAAAGCGGGATAAATACAAAGTAGTGATTCATAAACATACAAAAAAATTCGACTATAAGCATTGTTGGCGGCGCATGTCTTTTTGGACGTGCGTCGTCATATACATAGCTAATAGTCGGGTTTTATGTTATGTAGAGCCAACTATTTATAACAGAAAACGGTTGCATTTTAAATTTTAAGATGTATAGTAATGTTTTCAAGGATGATGAAGGAGTGAGTGTTTTGTCGAATGAAAAACAATACCCAATGACATTAGATGGGAAAGCAAAACTAGAAGAAGAATTAGAATATTTAAAAACGGTTAGACGTAAAGAAGTAGTAGAGCGTATTAAAATCGCTCGTTCTTTCGGTGACCTTTCAGAAAACTCAGAGTATGATTCAGCAAAAGAAGAGCAAGGTTTTGTTGAAGGGCGTATTTCAACAATCGAATCTATGCTACGTAATGCATTAATTATTTCTGATGAGCAAGATGATAATACAGAGCTTTTAGTATCTCTTGGTCGTACAGTGACATTTGACGTACTAGAAGATGGTGAACCAGAAGGCGAACCAGAATCATACAAAATCGTCGGTTCTGCAGAGGCTGATCCAGCAGAAGGACGTATTTCAAACGACTCACCAATGGCAAAAGCGTTAATGGGTCATAAAGTGAGCGATAAAGTGAAGATAACAACGCCAGGCGGAGATATGGAAGTCGTTATTTTAGAAATTAAATAAAGTGAAAAAAGTTGTTTCCGGTTTGGACGGAGGCAACTTTTTTTGACCAATAGAAGTCTTTATATGTAGAAAAATCTATTTCCTTTTTGAACAGAGATGTGTGTTTAAATAGGTAGCCGTTTGTTGTCTTGGTAAAATAATGTTACATAGGGGGGAAGCTACATGGATAAAGAGGAAATGGAGTATTTAACCCGTTCTCAAGAAAATACGCGCACAAATAGACGCAAAGAATATAAAATGAATCGTACGTTAAATTATTTAATCGCATTAGTATCGGTATTACTTGTCATTACCTTAGGGATTATTTTTATGACTGGGGACGAGGACGAAGCGGAACAACAACCACAAACGGAGGATTCCGCTGTACAGTCAGAAGGTTCGGCTGCTGAAGAAGAAGACAAGCAAGAGGATGAAACGGAAGTAGGGCAACCTGCTACTAACGATGCAACAAATGAAGAATCTGACGAAGATAATAGTAAGGTAGACACTAGTGATGAAGCTGTTATCAATGCTTCAGATGACCCGCTCGTTGCTGAAGTATGGACGAGCGAAGCATGGCAAGCTTATCCGACAGCACAAACAGGCGAGCATCAATCAACGTTTGTAGAAGGACATATCGATTACGAAGAAAAACTACAATCTATCTTTTCTGTTGTCCCAATTGAACAGCAAGAAAGTATTATTTGGTCTGTAAAAAATAACGGTAATGCGAAATCTGCTATTGCGGTTATTTCATCAAACGATAAAACACAAAAATATCGTGTTGCCATTGAATGGGTAGACGAGCAAGGATGGAAACCGGTGCAAGTGGAAGTACTAAATACACTTGAAGGTACGTATTAGCTTGACATGCATTGCCTTAATTGGTTACTTTAGTGGATATGAAAGTATAAGCTTTTCAAGGAAATCCACAAAGATGCGACATTATTTGGCGCGAAATGTGTTTTTCTAAAGTAGAGTGTTTTGAAATGGATGGAGGAAACGACAATGAAAATCGCTGTAATCGGTGCAATGGAGCAAGAAGTAGAGCTTCTGCGCAACGCACTAACAAACGCTGAAACGCAAACAATCGCAAACAGTGAATATACAACAGGTACGTATGAAGGGAAAGAAGTAGTACTACTAAAAAGTGGTATTGGTAAAGTAAATGCTGCTATGTCTACAACGATCCTGTTACATACATTTAAACCGGATGTAGTTATTAATACAGGTTCGGCTGGTGGATACGATCCAGCACTTGAAGTTGGAGCAGTCGTTATTTCAGATGAAGTACGTCATCACGATGTAGATGTAACGATTTTCGACTATGAAATGGGGCAAGTGCCACAAATGCCACCAGCATTCAAATCGGACGAAAAATTAATGGATATCGCGAAACTTGCTGTAACAGAAGTAGGCGAGCATCAATATGGTGTTGGTTTAATTTGTTCAGGCGATTCATTTATGAATGACCCTGTACGTGTAGAAAAAGTACGTGAATATTTCCCACAAATGAAAGCGGTAGAAATGGAAGCGGCAGCAGTTGCACAAGTATGCCATCAATTCGGTACACCATTTGTTGTCATTCGTGCTTTATCTGATATTGCGGGGAAAGAATCGAATATTAGCTTCGATGAATTTTTACCAGTAGCTGCAAAACATTCAACAGAAATTGTATTAAAGGCGATTACGAAGCTATAATAGCTACCGTACAAACAAAACTGTATGAAGTGTTAAAAAAATCACAGTTATTTTTTCTCAAACATGTTACGATGATGTAAAATCGAGACACGTTGTGAGGAGGCATTAAACATGGTATTTTTATTAGCGATTACAATGGGTATTACAGCGGTGTTTATGCTACTAATTACTGCAGATACAGCAGAACAAGAGTACTGAGAAAAAGCGCGTTTAAAGCATCAGCTTTAAATGCGCTTTTTATGTTTGTTGATGTTTAAACTGTTGATATAGCTTCACTAAAGCTCTTTTTTCAATGCGGGATACGTAGCTTCTTGAAATAGCTAGCTGTTTGGCAATTTCTTTTTGAGTTAATGGTTTTACGTTATTTAAACCGTAGCGTAATGTAATAATTTCAAGCTCACGTGCATCAAGTACTTGTAAATATTTATACAGTTGCTGATGCCGTTCACGCTCTTCGATTTGTTCAATTGTAGGTTTTTCATCGAATTGAAGTAAATCGCGAATTTGTAACGCTTGCCCGTCTTTGTCGACACCGATTGGTTCAAATAAAGATACATCTTTTTGAACCTTTTTCTGCGTACGTAAATACATTAAAATTTCGTTTTCAATACAACGTGCGGCATATGTCGCAAGTCTTGTTTTTTTATTCGGTGTAAAACTTGCTACAGCTTTCATTAATCCGATTGTACCGATGGAAATGTAATCATCTAGCTGTTCGTGTGGTGGGTGGAACTTTTTTACGACGTGAGCGACTAATCGCATATTGCGTTCAATTAAATCAAGTCGCGCTTGTTCGTCCCCTGCTAAAAATTTTTCAATGACTTGTTTTTCTTCTTCGCGTGTAAATGGTTTTGAAAATGCCTGCCCCTTTAAATACCCGACAAGAGAAGGGAAGTCTAGCCACAGTTGAAGAAGCGAAAGCATGATGCCCATCTAAGCCATCCTTTCCTTTTAGTACATAAATAAGGACAGCAGCTTGCAACGTAAAAGCGCAAGCAGTGTCTTTCTAA
>JBJEFO010000294.1:0-3287 GCA_051874135.1 Lysinibacillus sp. | reverse complement strand
CTTTTAAACTTTCTTTAATGTAAATGTACTAATCATTAGCACAGCTAGAATTGGGAATAAAAACATGTAAAACACAGGTGAAAAAACATGTGCAAAGAAAAAAGAAAACGTCAGAAGTGTCCCAGCAGCCGTAATTGGTAAACCGACAAAGTAGCCAGTTGACTCCATTACGTTAAATCGAGCTAATCGAAGTGCACCACAAGCGATATATAAAATAGCCATAAACATCCCAGCAACACCAAAGTCTGTTAATGCAATTTCATACATTAATAGAGCTGGCGCTACACCGAATGATATAATATCTCCCATTGAATCAAGTTGCTTACCTAATTCGGATTCCTGATTGTATTTTCTCGCTACTTTGCCATCGTAGCGGTCTAGAAACGCAGCAATAAAAATAAATAAAACACTATAGCTATAGAACTCGTTTAATGTTGCCATAATCGCAGCTCCACCAAACGACATGTTTAATATTGTTATTAAATTGGCAGCGTTCGATTTGATTTTCTTCAAGGTTACATCAACCTTATGGAGAAGAAACATTAGAAACACTCCTTTGCACTTTACTATTATTTTATTATACTCTGAAATGAACATGTAAGGAAAGTTGTTCTCGTAATCATTTATGCGAAAACTACTTTTCATCATGCTTAATTACATTTATAATTACCTTTTATTATAGCATGGGGGTACTTGGATGAAACAAAGAATTTACCGCGGGATGATTGAGTTAACGAATGGTAAAAGCAGTTCAACTGTATTGAAAAAGTTTGCAACATCATCATTTAGTAAAAAGTTTATTCGTAGTTATAGTAAAGTATACGAGATTAATATAGACGAGGTTTCAAAAAATGTAGATTGTTTTTCGAATTTGCATGATTTTTTTACGCGCTCACTAAAAGAAGGTGCCCGTCCAATTGAACAAGGAGCAACTGTTTTCACAAGTCCTGTAGATGCAAAAATTGAGGCGTTTGGCGATATTACAGATGGTATAATATTTACGGTCAAAAATAAAGCATATTCACTTGTAGATTTGCTAGGTAGTGAAGAGCGTGCAGCGCATTACCAAGATGGAAAATATATTGTGTTTTATTTGAGCCCTGCTGATTATCATCGTATTCATAGCCCGATTGATGCACAAGTCGTACGCCAATATGTGTTAGGGCAAAAATCGTATCCGGTCAATCAACTTGGCTTAACATACGGTAAAAAACCGATTAGCCACAATTACCGGATGATTAGCGAGCTTGCGTACTTACCACATCGACAAGCAGCATTTATAAAAGTAGGCGCAACATTTGTCAATTCTATTAAGTTAACAAATTGTACAGACGTTTGGACGAAAGGTGAAGAGGTCGGTTATTTTACATTCGGCTCAACGGTTGTTATGTTATTTGAAGAAAATGCAATACAATTTCATGAAAATGTTGTACAAGGCTGTTCTATTCGAATGGGTGAAGCATTCGCAAATATGTTATAATGTTAAATTATGAACGTGAGGGAGATTTTAGTTTGTATAATTTTTTGTTACCCGATGAATTTGTATCAACTGTATACGAAATAACACCTGAAAAACTAAAAGCACAAGGTTTTCGAGGGATGATTACAGATTTAGACAATACACTAATCGAATGGGACCGAGCAGATGCGACGGAAGAACTTGCCGATTGGTTTAAAATGATGCATGAAGCAGGTATCCGTATCGTTATCGCATCAAATAATAACGAGGAACGTGTAAAACAATTTGCAGAGCCTTTAGGTATTCCATACATTCATCGCGCAAAGAAACCACTTGGTGTGGGCTTTTACAAAGCGCTCGTACGTTTAAAATTAAAGCGCGAAGAAGTAGTCATGGTAGGCGATCAGCTACTGACGGATGTAATGGGCGCAAAACGACAAAAATTATATACGATTTTAGTCCGTCCAGTTGCCGAGTCTGATGGTCTTGTTACGCGCTTTAATCGCTTTGTAGAACGTCGTGTATTTAACGATTTAAAAAGAAAAGGTATTAAAACTTGGGACAAATAAGAAGTTAAATTTGTACAAGGGTGTTTTACTAAGGAGGATTTACAATAATGAACGAAATGCCAAATTGTATTGGCTGTGGAGCAGTAATTCAAACAGAAGACAAAGATGGTCTAGGCTATGCGCCTGTGTCATCACTAGAAAAAGAAACGGTTATTTGTCAACGCTGTTTCCGCTTAAAAAATTATAATGAAATTCAGCCAGTGAGCTTAACAGACGATGATTTTTTACGTATTTTAAATGGTCTTGGAGAACAGGAAGGCTTAATCGTAAAAATTGTCGATATTTTTGATTTTAACGGTAGCTGGTTACCAGGACTTCACCGCTTTGTCGGGAAAAATCCTGTATTACTTGTCGCAAATAAAGCAGACTTATTACCAAAGTCAGTAAAGGCGAACAAAGTAATAAATTGGCTTAAGCGTGAAGCGAAAGCGCTTGGCTTACAACCGGTAGATGTCATGCTAGTATCTGCGCATAAAGGAAAAGGGATGGCAGAGGTTGTAGAAGCGATTGAGCACTATCGTAAAGGGAAAGATGTATTCGTTGTAGGCTGTACGAACGTAGGAAAATCGACGTTTATTAATCGTATTATTAAGCAGGCAACAGGTGAAGGGGAAGTCATTACGACATCGCATTTCCCAGGGACGACGCTTGATATGATTGAGATTCCACTTGATGATGGTGCAGCACTTTACGATACACCAGGAATTATTAATCATCACCAAATGGCCCATTACTTAGATGCTTCGGAATTAAAATATATTATGCCTAAAAAAGAAATTAAGCCGAAAGTATATCAGCAAAACGCGGGACAAACATTGTTTATCGGTGCACTTGCTCGATTTGATTTTATAAAAGGTGAGCGTTCTGCATTTACTGTACACGTAGCGAACGATTTACCGATTCATCGTACAAAGCTTGAAAAAGCAGATCAATTATATGCAGAGCACAAAGGCGAGCTTTTAGCGCCACCAACAGCTAAGCATATTGACAAACTGCCAGAGCTTGTTCGCCATGAGTTTTCGATTAAGGATGCAAAGACAGATGTTGTATTCTCAGGCTTAGGCTGGATTACCGTACAGCATGCAAATGTCGTAGTAGCAGCCTACGCACCAAAAGGCGTACAAGTATTCATTCGCCCGTCGTTGATTTAATTTAGTCACTTGAAAAATTAGGGCATTATTCAAGTCTGTAGCCTTCGCGCTTTGCCACAGCCTCCACAGGAGCTAAAACAGGCGGTGCCTGTTTGGATCTCCTGTTTC
>JBJEFO010000293.1:0-2413 GCA_051874135.1 Lysinibacillus sp. | reverse complement strand
CAATATGAACTGGAATAATATTTTGTGATAAACAAGCAATTCCCGCAATCGTCAACACAAGAATGGTCTTTTTCTTTTTAAAAAGCTGAAGCATTTTTTTGACCAAAATACTTGTAATGCCGCTCATTCCGACCATGACAGCAAATATCCCCAATAAAATATAACTTAAAGCAGTATTCGACTGCCCTCCCATACCGGAAATCATTAACGATGTCGTATCGACAATATTCATCCCTGATACGAGACCGGCTGTTAACGTGGCAATAATCATAGCAAATAACACATTTATACGTAAAAGACTTAAAATCATTAATAAAAGAACACTGATAAAAACAGCATTCGTTAACATATACATTCACCCCCTACACTTTACTACTTTACCAAACTAAAATGTGTTTTACCACATAAAATTATTGCAAAATAACTTTTTTCGCGCACAAAAAAGCTGACCAATTGAATGATCAGCTTTTTTGTTATTTATCTAGCTTCGATTGATTTTTATCTGAAATCAATCGAAGTAACGGTTTATATTCACTACCAACCAAACCAATTTTTTCAACAAAGACCTCGATAGCCAACATTAAGATCGCTCCAATTAATAACGCTCCCCACACAGTTGACATGGAGAAAATGAACGCTGCTAAACCGAACGATGCAGCCATTGCATAAATAATCAACACCGTTTGTTTATGCGTGTAGCCAAGGCGTAGCATGCAATGATGCAAATGCGACTTGTCTGGCGCTCCAAGCGGCTGTTTATTGACAATCCTTCTGATAATCGCAAAAAACGTATCAGAAATCGGTACACCGAGGATAATAACAGGAACAATAAGTGAAAGCATTGTGACATTTTTGAATCCTAGAAGTGACATAACAGCAATCATGAAGCCCAGGAACAATGCTCCTGTATCGCCCATGAAAATTTTCGCGGGATGAAAATTGTATTTTAAGAAGCCCAATGTACTTCCGATTAAAATCGCACCAATACTTAAAACGAATATGTCCCCTTTCAGGATCGCCATTCCTGAAATCGTAATAATTGCAATCGTCGATACACCCGCAGCAAGTCCATCTAAACCATCAATCAGATTAATCGCGTTTGTAATCCCGACAATCCAAAGAATCGTTAACGGCACACTAAAAATGCCAAGCTCGATTCCACCGTTAAATGGAAGGTTGATGTAATCCACTTGGACGCCACCTAAAACAACAACGAGCGCTGCCACTATTTGACCGATAAATTTAGCTTTCGCCGTTAATTCCATCATGTCATCCATAACACCAATGATAATGATGATGAAAGCACCAATCAAAATTGGAATCAGATGCTCTCCCTCAGGTCGCAATACCGCCAACCCGATCAAAAAGCTAATAAATATCGCTAAACCGCCTAAGCGCGGCATAATTCTTGTATGAACCTTGCGTTGGTTCGGTGCGTCAGTTGCACCAATTTTTATAGCCAACTTTTTTACTAATGGTGTAATAATCAGCGAAGCAATAAAACATATTAACAAGGTAAGGTAAACCATGAAGTACCTCCTCAATTATTATCATAACCAATCGATTACTAAATTAAATTGTTAATTGTAACTTTTATTTGTAGAGATTGGGTTCAACTCAACCATCTTTTCTTGTCTGCTCAAAAATATCACTCTAGCATATTCTACTTAATTCTACTAAAACTTTCAAACTATTTTTATTTGAGAGCAGGCAGATCTGTACGCTAACTACTATTTTATACGCATTTTTACGCTATTAAAAACAAGCAAAATATGTATCTATTCCATATTTTAACTAAAAAATCCGATTTCTTCTATGCTATCTTTCATTGAATATATGGCCATTTCATTACATACTTAATGTATCCATGCACAAAATAAGCGATATAATCACCTTAAATAGCTTTTTTCCTCATGGTATTTAACTCTTAATTTTGGTAAAATATTATATATTGATCAACTATAAAGAAAATTCAATCTAGAGATAAGAGGGGCTTTAAACTTACTATGTTAACCTTTCTAAAGAAACCATTCCAAGAGAACAGTAACAAGCAACTAAAAAAATATTATAAAATTGTTGATAAGATTAACCATCTTGAGTCCAAATATGAACCAATGAGTGACCAACAATTAAAAGATATGACCTCCTTTTTCAAAGATGAACTAGAAAAAGGCAAAAAGATTCAGGACATTATCCCGGATGCTTTCGCCGTTGTTCGTGAAGCATCTAAACGTGTGTTGGGCATGCGCCATTTCGATGTGCAGCTGATTGGCGGACTTGTGCTTTGTGAAGGGAATATATCTGAAATGGCTACAGGTGAAGGAAAAACACTTGTTGCTTCCTTGCCAAGCTACGTTCGCGCCCTTGAAGGAAAAGGCGTGCATGTCATTACCGTTAACGATTATTTGGCAAA
>JBJEFO010000292.1:40533-43364 GCA_051874135.1 Lysinibacillus sp. | reverse complement strand
ATTGCCCGAAAAAAATTTCTCGGGCAATTTTTTATGCATTCATTTTCGCGATGATTTTATGATAAATCGGTTTCATATGTTCTTCATTTGAATATTCATCAATTTTATCAATTGGAAGCCATGCAACACCGCTATTTTCCTCTTCTGCAATTGCCAGCGCTTGCTCTTCATCAGCTTCAATTAAATACGCCACATTTAAATGTAAGTGCGGTGAAATAAATTTGCCTTTTTTCATATGACCAACAACCGTTAATACATCGAGCGAAAAAATATTCGGCGTTACTGGCTGCAAATGAGAGACTCCTGTTTCTTCTTGTACTTCACGAAGGGCTACGCTTAGGAAATCTGTTTCACCATCCGCATGTCCACCTGCCCAGCTCCATGAATGATAAATGTTATGATGCACCATTAACACTTTTGTACGGGCTTTGTTGACAACAAAGGCCGAGCACGTCACATGTGCAATTTCATTTTCACGTGTTAAAATCTGATCAAATGTTTGCATACACTTTAAAAATAATTGTTGATCTGCTGCTTCTTGTTCGTTCGTTGGCTCATAGTTTGTAATTTGTTGTTGCCAGTTCATTTGTTTTGCCACCTTCTCTTTATATCTATCTTATTATAGCTCTAATAGAATTTTGATGAAATAACGTGCGAGTATATTTCTTTCATCATACACACATGATTTTAATCTGATAAAAAACGTGCTCGGTCTTTTTCACTAGGTAGCATACAAACCTCTTTTTTCCCAAACCACTTGTACCGATTTTCCGCTATCAAATCATAGATGCTATCTCGAATAGGCTTTGGCAAAACAATCAGCAAATAACAAAGGCGCCATAGTACGTTTAGTCGTTTTGCAATACGAAGAGCCGCTGTCGATTTCGTATAAGCACGATTATTTTCAATTAGCACTACGCTATCTATACCTTGCAACTGAAAGCGTTCAACTAGTTCTTTACCGACTTCACTTTGAAGCGATGCAAAATGAAATGTACCTTTATCACGTTTTATAATAAATTGCACACTCGCATCGCAAAAATTACATTCACCATCGAACAAAATAATACGCATTTAATCCCCTCATTCTGGTGTGTTATACGTATAGTATGTACCGAGCGATTTAACAGAGCAACCAAGAGCATGTAATTCTTCTACAGCACCTTTCATCATCGGTTCATTCTCATCCGCTAATACATCGATAATAAAGAAATAATCCCCTAGACCTGTTTTTAATGGACGAGACTCAATTTTACTTAAATTCAACCTACGCCAAGCAAAAACTGATAACACTTGATGTAACGCCCCAGAAACATCAGTTGGTAACGTCACCATAAACGTCGTTTTTGGTCCTGCACTTGCCTCTTCTTTTGGTAAGCGTATATTTTGCTTAGATAGGACAAAGAAGCGCGTATGGTTGAAATGAAAATCATGTATATTTTTTTCCACAATTTCTAAGCCATATCGCTGTGCTGCAGATGTATTGCCAATTGCTGCAATACATTCATCAGGAGATTCTGAAACAAGTTTAGCAGCTGCTGCCGTTGAAGAATATTGATTTAATGGCACAGTGCTGAAATTATAAAATAAATATTTATGACATTGTGCGAGCGCATGTGGATGCGAATAAATCCCCTTAATATTTCGCCAGTTCTTTACTTGATTTTTATGTACCATTAAATGCTGTTGAATTTTGGATAATATTTCGGCTGTTACAAACAAATCTGCTTCATGAAATAAATAATCTACTGTTAATGGAACGGAACCTTCTAACGCATTTTCAATCGGTACAACAGCTAAATCTACTTTTCCTTCCGCTACCGCTTCAATGCATTCTGGAATAGTCGTATATGGGATTAGCCACTCATTTTGAAATAACCCTTTTGCAGCCAAATATGTAAACGACGCTTCAGGTCCTAAATAGCCAATTCGTTTTTCCCATTGATTTTGAGTCATTAAAAATACCCCCAAACACTTCATTTCTAAATTTTCAGTTAATAATATGTAAAAAGAGAGAGCGCAAATTGCGCCCTACTTCTACATGATTTAATGTTATAGAGCTCCAGAACTAATAACTTCGGCAGACTCTACAAAATCTAATTTTTTTAATGATTGCATTAGCTCATCCAACTCATGTGTCATGCTTGTCACATCAAGAGATAATGTAACGTTTGCACGACCTTGGATCGGAATTGTTTGATGAATTGTTAACACATTACAGTGTGCCTCTGACACTAATTCTAACAATTTAGCCAATGCACCTTTTCGATCTTGTAACTGTATAAATACGGTTAAAATACGTTCTTTCACAATGGAGTGAAAAGGGAAAACGGCATCGCGATATTTATAAAAGGCACTTCGTGATAAATCTACTTCCTTTACAGCATCCCAAATGGAAGCAACTTGCCCACTTTGAAGTAAGTGCTTGGCTTCTAGGGTCTTTTGCATCGCATCTGTTAGTACATCTTCACGTACTAAATAATATCGTTGATTTGCAACGTTTTTCATAATCTTTCCCCCAAGCTCTAAAAACCTTAATCAATAAATTCAAATTCAAATTCTAATAAACGAACTGTATCGCCATCTTCTGCACCACGCGAACGTAATGCCTCATCAACACCCATTGCACGTAATTGACGCGCAAAACGACGAATACCATCTTCACGTGAGAAGTCCGTCATCTTAAATAGACGCTCAATTGAACCACCAGACAGAATCCATGCACCGTCATCATCACGTGTAATGTCGAAGTCATCTTTCTTCGATTCATGCTTATAAAGTACTGTCGCATCTGATTCTTCTTCCACAATCTCATGTAATTGGAATTCAGG
>JBJEFO010000292.1:0-40433 GCA_051874135.1 Lysinibacillus sp. | reverse complement strand
TCTTCGTATGGATCGCGACCTTCCATACCGCTCATATCAATAACATGCACAATAACACGTGTACGCTCAATATGGCGTAAGAACTGCATACCGAGACCGACACCTTGGTGTGCACCTTCGATTAAACCTGGTAAGTCAGCCATTGCAAAACTACGGCCGTCTTCTGTTTCAACCATTCCTAGATTCGGCACAATCGTTGTGAAGTGATAAGCACCAATTTTCGGTTTTGCAGCAGAAACTACTGAAAGCAGTGTAGATTTACCAACAGATGGGAATCCGACTAGCCCAACGTCTGCTAGTACTTTTAATTCTAAAATAACCTCTAACTCTTGACCAGGTTCTCCTTTTTCTGCAAGCTCAGGTGCTGGGTTTGCTGGTGTTGCAAAGCGTGAGTTCCCACGACCACCACGACCTGCTTTTGCAATAACCGCACGTTGACCATGTTCTACTAAATCAGCAATAACCGCCTTTGTTTCAGCATTCATTACTACTGTTCCCGGTGGTACTTTAACAATTAAATCTTCCGCTTTACGACCATGCATCCCTTTGCTCATACCATGTTCACCACGGTCTGCTTTAAAGTGACGTTTGTAGCGGAAATCCATTAACGTACGTAATCCTTCTTCTACTTCAAACACAACGTTACCGCCGTGACCGCCATCACCACCAGCTGGACCACCATTTGGTACATATTTTTCACGACGGAAAGCGACCATACCATCGCCACCGTCACCTGCTTTAACGTAAATCTTTACGTGATCGACAAACATTACTTTCACTCCCTATTTCGCATTACAAATTTCCAAGACGTTGCTGTTTGTTCCAACGTTTCTATATGAAATGCATCTGATTCCTTATTAAAATGCGGTGTTTCGTCAAAATGCCCTGTAAAATGCACTGTAATTTCAAATTCATCTGCAACACCTGCGACATCGATTTGTAGCTGCTGTTCCGAAAAAGCATCTAATCGGTCATACATATGAATAATTGTTTTTTCCAAGTATTGAACGATTTGCTCGTCCCACTGCTCATTTAAAGCTTCTCTCACATTACTGGAGAGCATCATTTGAAATTCTGGATACCGCCATTTTAACGTCTGCAAAAATTCAATCGTCTTCGGAAGACCTATTTTATTAAGTGCTGAGAAATCTTTACACTGTACAGAAATTTCATTTATAAGCGCCTTCGCTTCTTCAACACGCCCTAAATCAAGATTCATTTTAATTAAATGGAGATGATTTAAAAAATCATGATTTGCATAGCGTAGTACTTCTCGAATCGTTAACGATTGTTCCATCATTTCATTCACTCCAATAAAGTTATCTTACATAGTATAACAATTTTTATTCGACATTTCCTTTAAAACGTAATACTTAGAACAGTTCAATTATTCATACATGTTAATAAACAGTGCAACAATTACGCTTAGAAAAAGACACAGCTCGACCAAAATAAGTCGAGCTGAGTCGTATACTAGTAGATATTCAAAAGAATTATCCGCTTAGAAAGACATACCTTTCACTTTTAATGCGCTAGATGATGTCTTCTCTTATCTGCCAAAAAAGTAGACAAAGCCCTAATGACTTTGTCCACATTTTAAGTATGATTATTGAGCTACTGGGTATACAGATACTTTTTTCTTGTCGCGACCCATGCGTTCGAATTTAACAACGCCGTCAACTTTTGCGAATAGAGTATCGTCACCACCGCGACCTACGTTTGTACCTGGGTAAATTTTTGTACCGCGTTGACGGTAAAGAATTGAACCACCAGTTACGAATTGGCCGTCAGCACGTTTAGCACCAAGACGTTTAGACTCAGAGTCACGTCCGTTCTTTGTAGAACCTACACCTTTTTTAGATGCGAAGAACTGAAGATCTAATGATAATAATAACTTCATATTGTTCCACCTCCTAGACCATTTTGTATTTTAATTCGATGTATTCTGAATAGCTAGCAGTCATTGTGTAAAACTGCGTAACCATTGTATTCAGAATCACTTGAAGTTTGTCGTCTGTTTCAGTATCTAGGTCTTTTGGTAAAGTCACTTTTAAGTAACCACCTTGTGCACCTTGCTCAATTTGTGGTTCAACGCCTGTAATATGTGCGATTGCATTAACTGACCCGAAGGCAATAGCAGATGCACCTGCACAAACTAAGTCGCGACCATAAACATCCGAAAGTGCATGACCTGAGATTTCAAAGCCATACGATTTACGATTTTCATCGCTATAAATAGTTACCGTGATCATTCTCGGTTCACCTCACAAATTAAGCGTTGATAGCTTCAACTACTAATTTAGTGTATGGTTGACGGTGACCTTGCTTACGACGGTAGTTTTTCTTCGCTTTCATTTTGAAAACAGTAATCTTCTTTTGCTTACCTTCTTTAACAACTTTCGCTGTTACAGTAGCGCCAGCAACTGTTGGAGCACCAACTTTAACTGTTTCTCCACCTACGAATAAAACTTTATCAAAAGTAACGATTTCGTCAGCAGCTACACCTAGTTTTTCAACGTAGATTTCTTGACCTGCTTCAACTTTGATTTGTTTACCACCAGTTTCGATAATTGCGTACATTAAAATGCACCTCCTCATTTAAACTAAGACTCGCCTGTTACTATCAAGGTGTTAGTATAATTACTAAACTTAGGCACCTTGCCAGCGCGGTTGTAGCGGGTGCTACAAACAATAACATTAAAATACTAACACGCTCCGCCTCTCAAGTCAACCGATTCATCACAACTTTTTCGAATGCTGAACGGTACTTTCGGAATCGCCATTCTCCTATTACTTCGCTCCATAGAAGAAGACTTAACACAGCTAGGAAAATGGATTGTGGTAGCATTAGTAATGTGACTACCACTATTATAGTAATAAAATAAAATGAAATCGATATATATCGCTCGTAAATTTCCTTTTTAGGTGTAATTTTTAATAAACTGTTACAAACTATTTGTCCACCATCTAATGGATAGATAGGTAGAAGGTTAATAAATAGTAGACCAAGTTGAATCATAATAAATTCCTCGCGAAAAATACTCGGAATGTAATGATTTACGCTATAAGCAAGCAATGTGAAAATAGGTCCCCCTGCTGCAATCCAAATAAGTGATGTATAAGCAATTGCTTGTCCATTTAAAAATTCTATACGAGCGCCAAACGGTAACATCGTTATACACTTTACTTTAACGCCGAATAATTTTGCCATGGCTAAGTGGCCTGCCTCGTGCCAAAGAAGTGACACGAGGACAAGAAAATATTGCGCAATATTTCCACTTAACGCCCACAGCAATAACATCATTAAAAATATAGGATGAACTTTTAGTTTAACCATGCTGCTTAATCCACTCGATTGTCTCTTCTAAGTTTAATGTGCGACCGCTTTTTTCAATTTGAATGAATAATTCGCCCGCCTCTTTCTTTGCAATCATTTCCCCAAGTGCAACGGAACTATATGGCAAATGATAAAAATCATCAATAAAACCATATGTTACGGTATATCCATCGTCATAAGAAATGGAAATGACTTTCCCCGTCCGTGCAGTATGCCCTGTGTAAACAATGACACCAGACTTTGTTGCTGTAATACTAAGCGGTTCCTCGTAAGCAAGCATAAATCCATCGTCGTAACGCTTAATTGCTCCAAATGTAACAAGTTGTTGATTGTTCGTTGAAGTAACCTCTACCAATTCCTCTTCAGAAAATAATTCACTCACCGTATTTCGCATCATTGTCATATGTTCCGTACTATAGACAACACGTGCAATAACTTGCCTGATCGATTCATTCGAACTATTTAATCCGAAATATATAACAACGCAAAGAGCAAGCGAGGTGAGCCATTGCCATGCTTTCATGCCACCATCCTTTTTATACTATATGAAGCAGCAGAAAAGTCGATACACGAAAAAAATACTCGTAAACTTAATCTTTACGAGTATTTTTTGAAATTATTTACTAAATATAGACTTGAACTTTGCAAAAACGCCTTTACGCTCTTCCTCAAGCGACATTAACGGCACCGATTCTCCTAAAATACGGCGCGCAATATTACGGTATCCTAAAGATGCTTTATTATTAGGATCCATCACAATCGGCTCTCCCTTATTAGAAGAGCTAATTACATCTTCACTATCAATAATAATACCTATTAAATCAATTGATAAATGCGACGTCACCTCTGTAATATCCATTGTATCGCCACTATCAATTAAATGTTTACGAATACGATTAATAATTAATTTCGGTGGTTCGATTGCTTCTTGTTCAAGCAAACCGATAATACGATCTGCATCACGTACTGCTGAAATCTCAGGTGTCGTCACTACAATCGCACGGTCCGCTCCTGCAACTGCATTTCGATACCCTTGTTCAATTCCCGCAGGACAATCAATTAATACATAATCAAATTCTTTCTTTAAATCTTCAATTAAACTCTTCATCTGTTCTGGAGTTACTGCATTTTTATCTGTTGTTTGAGCAGCTGGTAATAAAAATAGTTTCTCGTCGACACGCTTATCCTTTACGAGCGCTTGGTGCGGCTTACAACGCCCTTCTACTACATCCACTAAATCATAAATAATACGATTTTCTAATCCTAGTACGACATCTAGATTGCGAAGACCGATATCAGTATCTACTAAACACACTTTTTTCCCCTGTAAAGCCAATGCAGTTCCAAGATTAGCAGTTGTTGTTGTTTTGCCGACTCCGCCTTTACCTGAAGTTATTACGATTGCTTCACCCACATTAGCTTCCTCCTTTAAACGTATTCAAACATGGCCGAAGTTTTCTTATTTCTTGCACATGCCCATAAGATATTTCACCCTCTGAATTTAAGTACGCACATAGCTGTTCTCTATGCTTTGAGACAAACTGTTGCTCATTACTCATCATTTCAATCTTATTTGCGATTAAAACATGAGTAGGTGCAAAAAAGGATGCTGTAATGACTGCATCTTTATTTCCATCGACCCCTGCATGAGCAATACCTTTTAATTTTCCTAATACGTAAATATTTCCACCTGCTTCAATCCGTCCGTTTGGATTGACATCTCCGACAACAACCACATCTCCAGGTGAACAAACAACTTGTCCCGAACGCACAATACCAACATAAGTTTCACATTTTTGCTGTAAAATTCTTTTATTACTCTCTTCAATGGAAAGTACATCGCTTTGTATTTTTGAAACAAGCATTTTGCCTGTATGTTGCACAACTCGAATAAGCTGCTGTTTTTGGACTTCCGTACAATATCGATTTCCTAAGTGGAGTTGCACCTCTACTTTTCCATCAATACCACCTTCTGAAACTTTGCGTTCTAGTTCCTCAACTAGCTCAGAATATGCACACTGATCATCAAGTCGAAGCACTAGTCCATTTTTTGTCCCTTTAATATGGACATACGACTTTTTCATAGTTAGAGTGACACCCCACGCTTCTGTTTATTAAGTCATACTGCGTTCTCGCTCAAGCAATCGAGCGTCAATGAGATACTTAAATGCCCAGCCAAGTATCAATAAAAACAAAAGGTTTGCCCCAATTGTTGGCAACAACCGTCCATTGAAAAATGTATCAAATGGCATCGTAGTTAAACTTATTAATAGGAAAAATTCATATAAAATAACTTCCATCACCGCAACGAGCAGCACCGCTAATACTGTTGTAATGAGCAAATGTTGATGGATGAATTTTACGCTCCAACCAGCAAGAAAACATACTGCTGGATACAATACGGCATATAATCCAATAATATCAATGTAAAATACATCATACAAGAGCCCAAATATTAAACCATAAATAACAGCTCGTTTACGGTTATAGTAAATGGAAATAAATATTAAGTACAAAATTAAAAAACGTGGTACAAGATAGGCCGTATAATTTTCAAAATGAATTGGCGAAAATTTAGCAAACTCAGGCTCTAATAGAAACAGTAGCACTGCGACGAATGGAATTAAAAATCGTACCATTATTCGTCACCTTCAGCTTCTGTTTTTGCATTTGATAAGTCTTCATTCGTACCACTTCCATCTTGCCCATCAATTGAAGTAATTGTACGTTTCACAATGATGACTTCTTCGAGTAATGAAAAGTCTGCTGCTGGCTTTACATACGCCATTTTCGTTAAGCCGAAGTCGTCTGTTGTTATTTCCGTTACTTCACCAATTAAAATGCCTTTTGGGAAAATACCACCGAGTCCGGATGATACTACCTTCTCTCCAACTTGTATTGTCAGACTTGAATCAATACGTTTTAATATTAATTCATTACGCTCTGCTTCAAATCCTTCAATTAAACCGTACACATTACCTTTCTCACCTTGTACAAGTGCGGATACACGATAATTGGAGTTATTTGTATAAAGTAATTCAACTTCTGAAGTAAACGGCGTGACAAGGATAACTTTACCAATAAGACCTCTCGCTGTCATAACCGCCATATTTTTTTCTACACCATGTGTAGAGCCTTTATTTAAAATAATTTTCTCTTCCCATTGATCAGGGTTTCTCGCAATGACCGTCGCATGAAGACGCTCATAATCGCGTAAGCTTTCTTCTTTATCGACAAGTTCCTGTAACGAAGCATTTTCCGTCTCTAAATCATGCACTTTCGCTTGCAGTACAGCAAAATCCTCTAGACGCATTTTTAATCGCTTATTTTCCTCATACGTGTTTAAAAGCGATTCAATATTACTAAAAATACTTGTTATGTAATTTGTCGGCTTTGCTACGAGTCCTTGTGCAAAGCCGACCGTGTCTTTAACAATTTGTTCGGGCAACGTTGCATTTTGACGATCACGTAATGAGAAGCTAATCAATGCCACAAGGAAAATTACACTTACTAATAGCAGTATTAATTTTTTATTTGAAAAATGTGGCATTGTTTACCCTCCTTATTTCACTTGTTGAGAACGAATTAAATCAATATGATCTAACGCCTTACCTGTACCAATCGCAACACAATCAAGTGGGTCTTCTGCGATAAATACTGGCATATGTGTTTCATCACTAATAACTTTATCTAAGTTACGTAATAATGCACCACCACCAGTTAAGACGATACCACGTTCCATGACATCTGCTGATAATTCAGGTGGTGTTTGTTCAAGCGTCTTTTTCACACCATCAATAATAGCAGTAATCGCTTCGCGTAATGATTCTGAAATTTCTTTCGCTGTAATTTCAATTGTTTTTGGTAACCCTGTTAAAAGGTCACGACCACGAATTTCCATTGATTCGTTAACATCGTCTACACGAGCTGTACCGATTTCTACTTTAATTGCTTCTGCAGTACGCTCACCAATTGTTAAATTATATGCTTTACGGATATATGAAATAATGGCCTGATCCATTGCATCGCCACCAACACGGACAGATTCACTTGTTACAATACCACCTAATGAGATAACTGCAACTTCTGTCGTACCGCCACCGATATCAACGACCATCGAACCTGTTGGATCCCATACTGGTAAGTTTGCACCGATTGCCGCAGCAAATGGCTCTTCAATCGTAAATGCTTCTTTCGCACCTGCTTGACGAGATGCATCAATAACGGCACGTTGTTCTACTGAAGTAATTCCGTATGGCACACAAATCATCACATTTGGTTTTTTCCAACTAGAACCTGAATTTTTTAATGCTTCATGTAAGTAATACTTGATCATTTCAGTTGTTATATCAAAATCCGCAATAACACCGTCTTTCATTGGGCGAATTGCCGCAATTGATCCTGGTGTACGTCCAATCATATTTTTCGCATTGTTACCTACTGCAACAATGTCACCTGTCTTCGTGTTTTTTGCAACAACAGAAGGCTCGCGTAATACGATTCCTTTGCCTTTAATAAATACTAATGTATTTGCTGTGCCAAGATCGATCCCGACATCTTTATTTCCTAATCCAAACAAATTAAGTACTCCCTTTCTCTGTAAGCCATTCTATGTGAATTCTCTAAAATCATACGCTTTATTATAGCTGATACAAGCATAAAATTATAGTGTCACATCGCCTATTCGTAAATATTTCGACACAATTTTTCATATCGTTAAGTTTACTTCTTCTATTTTATTTGTATTTTGGTCTTGAAACAAACAAAAAAACTATGTAACTTTTAACAATTACATTACTAATCTATGACGAAATATAAGAGAATAGGTTCCTTGTAATATTATTGTAATATAATTAGAATAGGAGATGCCCAAAAAGCTTTCACTTTGGACACCCCCTACTCCCTTAAAAATATCCTTTTTCCTTCATACTAATAAATTGATGATCACCTATTATGATGTGATCGATTAGATCAATACCAATAATTAGCCCTGCCTCCATTAAACGTGTTGTCACATCAATATCTTCCGGACTTGGTGACGGCACACCGGACGGATGATTATGCGCACAAATAATGGAAGCGGATGAACGTTTTACTGCTTCTCGGAAAATCTCCCTTGGATGCACGATACTAGCATTTAAACTTCCAATAAATATCGTCTTTTTATGTAACACTTGATTTTTTGTGTTTAAAAAAAGAACGACAAAATGCTCTTGTGAAAGCGCGGACATTTCTGGCATTAAAAAATGGGCTGCATCATCTGGCGAACGGATTGTAAAGCGTTCGTTCATTTCTTTTTGAGCTAAGCGGCGACCTAACTCAATGGCAGCTAAAATTTGCACTGCCTTTACTTCTCCTACACCTTTAACCGATGTCATTTCTTCAATTGTCGCGTCTCGTAACGCATGCAATTTTTCAAAATTCATCAATATTCGATTGGCAAGGGCTAGTACCGACTCTTCCTTCGTACCTGTACGCAATAATATTGCCAACAACTCCTGATTCGATAAACTTTGAGCTCCTTGCCGAATAAGCCGTTCCCTTGGTCGATCTGCTTCATGGACATCGCGGATTTTCAACTCTGGAAATGGTGTAAGCATCAACTACGTCACTCCTTTAAATTGAAATGTAGCGTAGTGACAATAAGTTTTCTACTAATGATGCTATAGGTAAACCAACGACATTATTATAATCACCTTCGATTCGGTCTACGAAAAATACTCCGTCCGTTTGAATTCCGTATCCGCCAGCTTTGTCAAATGGATCAGCTGAATCCACATAGGCTTCAATTAGCTGTTGTGGTACATCTTTAAAAATCACCTTTGTTTCCTCGACAAATGTAAATTCTTGGCCATTCGGTGCAAGTATTGCAACAGCTGTTAATACGGCATGTGTATCGTTTGATAACGTTTGTAAATGGCTTATCGCTTCTTCCCGTGATTTTGGTTTGTGAAGTAACATATCGTTATACACTACAATCGTATCTGCACCGATAACGGTTTTATTAGGACATTTTTTCGCGACATCTCGCGTCTTTAACAATGCTACCTCTGTTACATATTGCTGTACATTTTGTGCTGTTACGCTTGTCTCTTCAACATCACTTGTCACAATCTCAAACGGTACATTCAGTAAACTGAATAATTCCTTTCTTCGTGGTGAAGCTGATGCAAGGACAAATGAGTGCGTTGTTTTAAAATTCATGTTGTTACCCCCTAGCACTATCATAACGGACAAATTGCTTTTTGAAAATTGGACTTAATTTTCAAATTTTTTGTTTTGCAATATTTTTACGCATCAAATTTTATTTTTAAACAACTGTGCTGTTCCAAAAAGTGGGCTAAAACATGCAATCTAATAACATTAATATCACTTGACAGTGGCGTAATACTGTCTATAAATGTTGTCCATCCTTCAGGCAATTGGTCTTTATTTGTCGATTGTTCAAAATTATTTTTTAGCCTATTATCATCTTGAAGGTAGACAGGTATATTAGCAATAGCATTTTGCGGGCAAGCCTCGCTATACAGCTGAAACGATTTTGCAAATGAGCTCGGTTCTCCTTCAACACTTACTTTTTCAAGTGACACCGTAGACCAAACATAAAATTTATCTTCTACTTGTATAGCAAGTGCTTTATTGAGTGTAGGATAGGCAGCCATAAACTCCGTTGCACTATTAAGCGTTGTAAACGCACCATACTGATTCGCATAAAAATCGACTATTTGTTGAGGAAGCGTATTCACTTCCACTACTCCACCATCTGGCACTTCATCCGTCGCTGTCATAGGTCCATCTTGTAATGTTGACGCATTGATCAATAGTAGTGCAAAAATACCAACGCCCACAAGCCCGATAAACATACCGAACACTGCGGCACGAATAACTTGTTTAGTACTAACAAATTGCTTTGAAAACATTGCGATCACCTCTAGCATCAAGTTAGCAAATAAAATTGAAAAAAGGACAAGAGTGGTGTCACACTTGTCCTAAAAATTTATCGACAAATCCCCCTACAGTTCGCGTTTTAATTGTGCACGTAATAGGCTAAGCAAATAAAGTGAGCCTGTCACAATAACAATTGTTCGCTCATCTTTCGGCTCATGTAAATAGCCGATTGGGTCATGGGTAATTCGACGATCGACTGCTCGACTTTTTGTAATTAAATCTTTTGCCTTCATCGCACGGGGGTTGTCGAAATTGACAAAGGTAAACGTTGTACTCACAGTTTCTAACTGTCTCAATACAGTATCTACATCTTTATCCATTACCATTCCAACAATGAACTCAATATTTTTTCGCGGGAAATGCTCTTTAATTGTATTAACTAATTTTTCAACACTCGCTGGATTATGTGCACCATCAAAATATACACCTGGCAATACTTCTTCAAAGCGTCCAGCAAGTGTTGTACTCGCAACCCCGTTTTTTACAGCTTCTTCATTTACCTGTATAGCTAATCGTTCAGCTACTAGTAAAAACGCTGTAATAGCAAGTGCCATATTATCTGCTTGATGCTTACCTATCATTTTTCGCTCTAATGTATCAAATTTCAATTTCTCGTAAACATAGGTTTCATCTTTTACTATAAAATCAGTACCTAACATGAACAGCTTCGATCCTTTTTCCTTTGCTGTTTCTGTTATAATCGCTAATGCTTCTACTGGTAAATTGCCGATTACTACAGGTACGCCATTTTTAATAATGCCTGCTTTATGACGAGCAATGTCGGTTAATGTATTTCCTAGGAAATTTGTATGCTCTAATGCAATGCTCGGAATAACAGAAACTAATGGTGTAATCACATTTGTACTATCAAGTAGTCCGCCCATTCCTGTTTCGATTAGCGCTATATCGACACCTTTCTTTTTAAAGAACAATAATGCCGCGCATGTTAATAACTCAAAGTCTGTACATTTTCCACTAAGACCCGCTAACTTCATTTCTTGAAACAACTCATCCATTTCAACTGTTGAGATTGGCTCACCGTTTATTTGAATTTGATCATGTACATCTAAAATACACGGCGACATAAACTTACCTACCGTTACACCATGCTCACGTAAAATTGCTTCTAAAAAAGCTATCGTTGACCCTTTGCCGTTTGTACCCGCCACATGAACAAATGCCACTTCACGCTGTGGATGGCCAAGTAACGCAAGCGCTTGTTCCATCGCTTCTAAACCTAGCTTTATTCCATTCTCACTCTCTACTTGCCATTTTTCCTTATATTGCTCTAAACCTGTAATCATACTAGTTCCTCCTGTAAAAACGTACGTGCCTCTGCAATAAAGTATAGTGACCCTGTAATAATGAGTAACTCCTGCTCTTGTAATTTTCCATATTGCTCTCGAAGTAACGCTCGCCAATCTTTATTAATCACTTTTTGCTTATGGGTACTTTCAGCCGCTAGCACTTCTGCCTTTGTTGCACGCGGTAGGTGAATTTCAGTAAAGTATATTTCTGTCGCTATCCTATCCATCATGCGAATACTAATGCCGTGATCTTTATCTTGCAGTGCAGCATACACAAACTTATAGTTTTTATCTGGAGCTACTTGTGCTAACGTTGCAATTAATGCAGCTGTCCCTTCCGAATTATGGGCACCGTCTAAAATAACGTTTGGTAAAATACGCTCAAATCGTCCATCCCAGCTTGCATTCCTTAAACTATGACGAATTACATCATCTCCAATTGTCGGATCAAAAAGTAGAGCAGCCGTAATCGCTAATGCTGCGTTATCTAATTGGTGTCCACCAGACATTTTTACTTTTACATCGTCTAATCGTCGTCCTAATGCTTCATATGTAAATGTTTGATGTGCTTCGTTTTTATGAATGTAAATCGTCTCATCCAACATATAAAGTGGTGCCTTTTTATTTTGTACAATTTCACAAATAACTGACCGCGCTTCCTCATTTCGTACACCGACAACGACTGGTTTATATTCCTTAATAATACCCGCCTTTTCGCTCGCGACTTGTGCAAGCGTATCCCCTAACATGTCTGTATGCTCTAGCGAAACGGTCGTAATGACACTTACTTCTGGCACAAGCACATTCGTTGAATCAAGTCGTCCGCCAATTCCTGTTTCAATTAATGCTACATCCACTTTTTGCTTCGCGAAGTATTGAAACATAATAAGCGTTACAAATTCAAAAAAGCTCGGGAATTTCCCATCTAATTCTTGCTCTACTACGCGCACAACTTCATTTGCATAATACACAAAATCATCATCGGATATTTGTTGTTTATTAATTGTTACTCGCTCATTTGCTCGTTCTAAATGCGGCGAAATAAACGCACCTACCGTTAAACGATGATTCATTAAAATTTCTCTCGTTGCATTTAATGTAGATCCTTTACCATTGGAACCAGCAAAGTGAATAAATTTCGTTTTACGCTCCGGATTACCTAATGATGCTAAAATTTTTCGAGCAGATTCAAGTGGCTCACCTTTATATTGACTTGCTTTTAATGTAAAAATAAAATCCGTACATTGTTTCATCGTTTGGAACAAAGCTATTCCCCCTACACTGTCTTCATATTCCTTTGTCTATTATGCGCTTGAAATTGTCTAATAACTAGTATCATTTGTCTATTATTGTGCTTATTTTGTCTAATAATCCTGTTAGTTTGTCTATTAATAAGAAAAGGAGATGCCACATACCGGCATCCCCCTTAAAAATTTACATATTTTTTAGTTCTGCTAAACGTTTTTCTACTGTTGAATACTTTTCTTCGTAATCGGCAAGCTTTTCACGCTCTGCATTTACTAATGCTTCCGGTGCTTTTGATACGAATTTTTCATTCGATAATTTACCAGATACTAATTTAACTTCTTTCGCCCATTTGTCAAGTTCTTTTGATAGACGAGCAATTTCTTCCTCGATATTAATTAAGCCTGCTAGTGGTAAGAATAGCTCAGCTCCTGAGACAACCGCTGACATCGTTTGGCCTGGTGCTTGAATGCCTTCACCAATTTCAAGCGTTTCTGGGTTACAGAATTTTTCGATGTATGCTTTATTTGCAACTAGTACATCCGCTGTCGCTGCATCTTTCGCTGAAATATAAAGTGATACTTTTTTGCTCATTGGTGTGTTTACTTCTGCACGGATGTTACGTACAGCGCGAATAATGTCCATTAGTAGCTTCATGTCGCCTGCTTCAGCTTCAAAGTTAAACTCAGGACGTACTGTTGGCCAAGCCGCTACTGTAATTGACTCACCTTCATGTGGTAAGTGCTGCCAAATTTCTTCCGTTACAAATGGCATGAATGGGTGTAATAAACGCATTGTATTGTCTAATACATACGCTAATACAGAGCGAGTTGTTTTCTTCGCCGCTTCATCTTCACCGTAAAGTGGTAATTTCGCCATCTCGATATACCAAGAACAGAAATCATCCCAAATGAAGTTGTAAAGCTCACGACCTACTTCACCGAACTCATATTTGTCAGAAAGTGTCGTTACACGATCGATTGTATTATTTAAACGCGAAAGAATCCATTTATCCGCTGTTGATAATTCGCCAGTTAAATCGATTTCGTCGTATGTCATGCCTTCCATGTTCATTAATGCGAAGCGGCTTGCATTCCAAATTTTGTTGACGAAGTTCCAAGTCGATTCAACTTTTTCAGTTGAGTAACGTAAATCTTGACCTGGTGAAGAACCTGTTGCTAAGAAGTAACGTAATGAGTCAGCACCGTACTGCTCAATTACTTCCATCGGGTCAACACCGTTGCCTAGCGATTTAGACATTTTGCGACCTTCTGCATCACGTACTAAACCGTGGATTAATACATCTTTGAATGGACGTTGACCTGTGAATTCTTTTCCTTGGAAAATCATACGGCTTACCCAGAAGAAGATGATATCATAGCCTGTTACTAATGTGTTTGTTGGGTAGTAACGCTTGAACATTTCAGATTCTTCATTTGGCCAATCCATTGTAGAAAACGGCCATAATGCAGATGAGAACCACGTATCAAGCACGTCTTCATCTTGCGTCCAGTTTTCGCTATCTGCTGGTGCATCTTTACCTACGTAAATTTCACCTGTTTCATTGTGATACCAAGCTGGAATTTGGTGCCCCCACCATAATTGACGCGAAATACACCAGTCATGAATGTTTTCCATCCAGCGGTTATATGTGTTTTCGAAACGATTTGGTACGAAGTTTACTTTTTCATCTTCCTTCGCTTGCATTGCAAGAGCTTCTTCAGCTAATGGTCCCATTTTTACGAACCATTGTGATGAAAGGTAAGGCTCAACTACTGCACCTGAACGTTCAGAGTGACCTACTTGATGTGTATGTGGTTCGATTTCCACTAATACACCAGCTTCTTGTAAATCTGCTACGATTTGCTTACGGCATTCAAAGCGGTCCATACCGTTGTATTTGCCTGCAAGCTCATTCATCGTACCGTCTTCGTTCATCACTAAAATGCGCTCTAAGTTATGACGGTTCCCTACTTCAAAGTCGTTCGGGTCATGTGCTGGCGTCATTTTTACAACGCCTGTACCGAAATCTTTATCTACATAATCATCTGCTACGATTGGAATTTCGCGGCCTACGATTGGTAAAATAACTGTTTTACCTACTAAGTGTGCATAGCGCTCATCTTCAGGGTGTACAGCTACACCAGAGTCACCTAGCATTGTTTCTGGACGAGTTGTTGCAACACGTAATTTGCCAGAACCATCTGCAAGTGGATATTCCATATGATAGAAGGCACCTTCTACTTCTTTATGGATTACTTCGATATCTGATAACGCTGTTTTCGCCGCTGGATCCCAGTTAATAATACGCTCACCACGGTAAATTAAACCTTTTTCGTATAATTTCACGAATACTTCTTTAACAGCATCTGATAAGCCTTCATCTAATGTGAAACGCTCGCGAGAATAGTCAAGTGCAAGACCTAATTTAGCCCATTGCTGACGAATGTGAGAAGCGTATTCTTCTTTCCATTCCCATGTTTTTTCTAAAAATTTCTCACGGCCAAGGTCATAACGAGAAATGCCTTCCCCGCGTAATTTTTCTTCTACTTTTGCCTGTGTAGCAATACCCGCGTGGTCCATACCTGGTAACCATAACGCATCATAGCCTTGCATGCGCTTCATACGGATTAAAATATCTTGTAATGTTGTATCCCAAGCGTGCCCAAGGTGTAATTTACCTGTTACGTTTGGCGGCGGAATTACGATTGAGTACGGCTCTTTATCACTTTCTGGTTGCGCCTCAAAAAACTTCCCTTGTAACCACCATTCATAACGACCAGCTTCTGTGCCTTGTGGATCGTACTTTGTTGGCATTGTGATTTCTGTCATAATTATTCCTCCTAAAAATATAAAAACTCCCTACGTCTAAAAAGGACGAGGGAGTTAAATTCGCGGTACCACCTTTAATTCCAATGGAGATGTGACTCCAATTGGCACTTCATTCGTTAACGGTGTTTAACCGGCACTTTACTACTATTCGTTCATAAAGGCTGCTCCTAGGCTACGTTCAAAAACCATCATGCAGGAACTTCTCAGCTACCATTCCCTCTCTTATCGCACTACTTGTTTTTTACTCTTCCTATTCACTGCATCAAATATTGAATTTAAAAGTTATTGTAATCAATTTATGCATGATTTTCAAGCAAAGTTACATAATTTCCGTCATTATTTCTTTAAATTGCAAAGTTCCATTATCATTGTGCTTTAAAAATGTAGAACATATGTCTAAGATTTTGTGTCTTATATAAGTATGCACGAATACACTATATTAAGCGTTCTTCGACACGGTTTGAATTTACAGGAAGTATTTTTGCACAAATACCGACATTAAAATGAAAGGAAGTTATTAAAATGAAACGACCTTACAACCCTTATTTATTGCCACCTTGGCTGCGTAAAACACGTTTTTATTGCCGACAATTTATTTTACCAATCGTCATATTCCAAGCAATTCGCACGCTATTTATACCAACTACATTCGATATTATATTGCTAGTTATTTTATCCGTACTTGCTTATTTACTGTTGACGGATTTTATTTAGGGGTACCGATTGTTTTCGATAACTATCCTCTAATTGGAATATAAACTCCGTAGAATCGTCTATTCTGTCTTCTAAAATCCTGTTTATAGACTCATTTACATAGTCATTTCTCGTTTCATGACTAGATTCATCATTTGTAGACTCTTCTATTAGTTCTTCTACAATTTCTTGCACAGGCTGTACCCAAACTTCTTCTTTCACCTCCACATTTTGCTCCTTTTTAGGTGCTACTTTTTCCTCTGCTATTGGCTCTACTATTTGCTCTACCTTTTCTTTTACTTTTTGCTCAACCATTTCCTCTATTTTCGCTTGTGCTTTCATTTCTTCCATAATCTGCTCTTTAATATCTACTTTTGGTATTTCTAAATAATTGTCTTTCTGTACCTCGTCTGTCGTTGTAGTAAGCTCATCATACACACAAATAACTTGCCATGCGATATGCAGTGAATCTTGGCAAGTTGTTTTTATATCTTCTACACGTAAATCCTTTAACTCTACGTTTGGAAGCTCTAAACTAAACGGTATAGCATATTCAAAATATCCTTCATCACCTTCCAAATCAATATGTTCGATTAATGTACCTGGACTAAATTGCGCTTGCCTTTCTAATCCAAAGCGAACTTTAGCCGTTATATGGTAGATGCCTCGTATATGAATTACTTCCATCAGTTGCTTCGCTTCCCAATTTACTTGAACATTTATTTTCTTGTCTTCTTTCACACAACCTAACTCAAGCGGAAACGTAAACACTTCCTCAACTTCCCATTGCTTTGTAAGCGACAAAAAATCCCTCCTTGCAACACCGTATGCATAAAGGAGGGATTTATTCATTAATATCTGGTCTAACTATTTGGTATTTAAATGAAAAGAAGCAGGCTACTCGCCTACTCCTTTTCATTTCATCGTGCTAATTTTTCAAATACTTTATGGAATGCATCGACTGTTTTGGCGATGTGTTCTTCCGTATGTGCTGTTGAGATGAACATACCTTCAAATTGTGATGGTGGTAAGAAAATGCCTTCCTCCGCCATTAATTTGAAGTATTCAGCAAATAACTGTAAATCAGATGTTTTAGCTGATTCAAAGTCTACTACGTCTTCGTTTGTGAAGAAGAAACCAATCATAGATCCAGCACGGTTTACTGTGTGCGGGATATTATATTTTGTCGCAGCCGCGCGGAAACCTTCTTCTAATTGATCGCCTAGCTTTTTAAAGTACTCATATGAATCTTTATTTAAGCGAGCAAGCGTTTCATAACCTGCCGTCATTGCAAGTGGATTACCTGATAGTGTACCTGCTTGATAAATTGGACCTGCTGGCGCAATCTTTTCCATAATTTCACGTTTACCAGCAAACGCACCTACAGGAAGTCCACCACCGATTACTTTACCTAATGTTGTTAAGTCTGGTGTGATGCCATAATAGCCTTGTGCACAGCCGTAATCTACACGGAAGCCAGTCATTACTTCGTCAAAGATTAACACTGTACCATATTGCTCTGTAAGTTCACGCAAGCCTTTTAAAAACTCTGGCTTCGGTGGTACAACACCCATGTTACCCGCTACAGGCTCTACGATAACTGCTGCTAAATCAGCACCGTATTTTTCAAATACTAATTTCGCTGATTGTAAATCATTATAAGCTACTGTTAACGTATTTTTTGCAATATCAGCTGGAACCCCTGGAGAATCAGGTAAACCAAGTGTTGCTACACCTGAGCCGGCTTTAATTAATAATGAATCACCATGTCCGTGGTATGAACCTTCGAATTTTAAGATTTTATCGCGTCCTGTATAGCCACGTGCAAGTCTTAGCGCAGACATTGTCGCTTCTGTACCAGATGAAACAAAACGAATCATTTCAATTCCCGGTACACGGTCCATTACTAATTTTGCTAATTGATTTTCAGAAAGTGATGGTGCACCAAAAGAAGTTGCTTTCGCTGCTTGCTCCTGGATTGCTTTTACTACGTTCGGCTCTGAATGCCCTAAAATAAGTGGTCCCCATGATAAAACATAGTCAATGTATTCATTACCATCAATATCACGAATGATAGCCCCTTGACCTGATTCCATGAAAATTGGATCCATATTAACTGATTTAAATGCACGAACAGGGCTATTTACACCACCAGGCATTAAATGAACTGCTTCTGCAAATGCTTGTTTTGACTTTTCATATGAGCGCATATTATTTTTCCTCCAACCAACGTGCCACATCTTTCGCATGGTACGTAATAATTAAATCTGAACCTGCACGTTTCATACCAAGTAATGTTTCCATTACAACTGATTTTTCATCAATCCAGCCATTTTGTGCCGCTGCTTTCACCATTGCATACTCGCCTGAAACATTATAAGCAACAACTGGTACAGGGAAATTATTTTTCACATCACGGATAATGTCCATATATGCTAATGCTGGTTTAACGATTAAGAAATCCGCACCCTCTTCTACATCTGAAGTTGCTTCACGAATTGCTTCTAGACGGTTTGACGGATCCATTTGATACGTTTTGCGATCGCCAAATTGAGGCGCACCATCTGCTGCATCGCGGAATGGCCCATAGTAGCTAGATGCATATTTTACCGCATATGACATAATCGGAATATGCTCAAAACCTGCAGCGTCTAAACCTGCACGGATTGCCGCAACAAAGCCATCCATCATGTTTGATGGTGCAATAATATCAGCCCCCGCCTCTGCTTGAGAGATTGCAGTTTTTGCAAGTAAATTTAATGAAGGATCATTTAAAATTTCTTCGCCTTCGACTACGCCACAGTGACCGTGATCTGTATATTCACATAAGCAAGTATCCGCAACAACTAGAAGCTGTGGTGCACGCTCTTTCACAAATCGCGTTGCTTTTTGAATAATACCGTGATCATGGTAAGCACCTGAGCCTACTGCATCCTTCTCAGCTGGTAAACCAAATAAAATAACGGCTTTAATACCTAATGCAACGACTTCATCAATTTCAGCACCTAAGTTGTCTAGTGATAGTTGGAAAACACCAGGCATTGATGATACTTCGTTACGAATATTTTCACCTTCCGAGACAAAAATAGGATAAATTAAATCTTCTTTGTGTAAGTATGTTTCTTTTACTAACGCTCGCATCGCGGCATTCGCACGTAAGCGGCGATGACGTTGGAAATAAAGCTCTGTCATGATGATTCCTCCAATAAAATAATTTCCTCTACTACAGCTTGCATCGTATAAGTTGTCGGTTGTACATACACATCCACACCGAGGTTACGTAGTGCACCGGCTGTAATATGGCCAATTGCTGCAGCACGAATAGTCGACCAGCCAACAATCGGCGCGATGTATTGATTAAACACTGCTACAGCAGACGGGCTTGCAAAAATCACAATCGCTTGTTGCCTAGTGAGCAATTCCGTTAATGGTTTGACAGACGATTCATTCATAACTGTCTCATAAACCGTCCATTCAACAACATTTGCCACGCCTTCACGAATCGTTGGTTTTGCTAAACTCCCTCGTAAAAAAAGCTTACTTTCTGTAGCCTCTGAGACATCAGGGAATTCCCTAATAAATACATCCGCGCTAAAAATGGATGGTTCAAAATGCACTGACATCCCATACTTATTCAATAACTCTGTCGTTTTGGAACCGACAGATGCTATTTTACAAGTAAGTTCTTGTACATTTATTCCTACTCGTTGACACTTTTCTATTAAGGCTTGTACTGCATTTTGGCTCGTAAAAATAAGCCAATCGTAAGTATTCAAATTTGCAAGATTATGTGCATCATCTGCTGACTCTCGTTCTCTCGTATCGATTAATGGGAAAACAGCACATGTACCGCCATTTTCTTCAATGAATTGTTTGACAGGCGTTGTTTTATTTGAGCCTGTTAAAACAATTGTTTTTCCACGTAAACGATTACTCGGCATCTAACTCAGCCTTTACGCGCTGAATTAAGTCAAATGCTCCTTGCTCAGTTAAACGTCTTGCTACTTCTTTCCCTATTGCATCAGCATCTGTACCTGTTACTGTTTCTTTGTATGCAACGGATGCATCTGGTGCTGCTACTAAACCTGTTAATGTAATCGTATTACCATCTACTGTCGCATAACCTGCAATTGGTACTTGGCAACCACCGTCCATTGCTGCTAAGAAAGAACGCTCCGCATGTGCTGATTTCCAAGTATTTGCGTCTGTTAATTTTGCAAGCTCAGCTAATAATTCCGCATCATCCGCACGACACTCGATACCAAGTGATCCTTGTGCTACAGCTGGTAAGCAAACATCTGTATCTAAGTACTCTGTTACAACTTCATCGCTCCACCCTAGACGTTTTAAACCGGCTGCTGCTAGAATGATTGCATCATAGTCTTCTGTTTCAAGCTTGTTTAAACGTGTATCTACATTTCCGCGAATCCATTTAATCTCAAGATCCGGACGCACTTGTAATAATTGTGCACTACGACGTAGCGAGCTTGTCCCAACTACCGCACCTTTTGGTAAATCAGCGAATTTCACATTTCCTTTTGAAATGAATGCATCACGCGCATCTTCACGTGGTGGGATACAACCAATTACTAATCCTTCAGGCAGTACTGCTGGCATATCTTTCATTGAGTGTACAGCAAAATCGATTTCTTTATCGTAAAGCGCTTGCTCGATTTCTTTCACGAATAGACCTTTGCCACCTACTTTTGATAACTGTACATCTAAAATACGGTCTCCTTTTGTGACAATTTCCTTTACTTCAAACTCAAATGGTACACCTGCTGCTTTTAATTCATTAATAAACCAGTTTGTTTGTGTTAATGCTAACTTACTTTTACGAGACCCTACAATAATTTTTCTCAACATAATCCTACCTTTCCGCTAATACCATAAATGGAAGTTCGACAGTTTATTCCCAAGGAAGAAATTAACGACCGTTAGTAAAAATGCATAAATTTGTATCCATGCATACTGTGCCCCTATCAACTTTCCACTTCGATGTAATAATAAAATAATTAAATAAACCACTGTAATTATAAATGATCCGACAATTTTAATATCAAGTACGGATAATCCATCTAATGTCATTAACGCCCATTCTAATCCTAAAATAAGGCTAATAAAAAGCAACGGCACTCCGACTAGCATAGAATTGCTCATCCAACTGCTCGTTTGCTGTAATGAAGGTAAGCGAGACCAAATTGGGCTTATCTTTTTTTGTTTTAAAATGCGATATAAAATTAAATACAATATCGAAAATACGAACGATAACGAAAATGCCGCATAAGACATAATAGCAAATGAAATATGGATAACGAGCATTTCCGATACGATTGAATCTACCATTGGATGTACTTTTTCAGCTGGTGCAAATAAATGAATTGTGACAAATACAAAACTTAACACATTGACAAAGAACACAGGCATATCAACGCGCGCAATACAATGTAATACAATAGACAATGTCGTTAATAGCCATGCATAAAAGTATATTCCTTCAAACAAGGACAATATCGGAAATCTTTTACTTTCAATAATAAACAACACAAAGAAAATCGTCTGCCATGTCCAAGCAATACAAACAAACCAAAAAGCAATTCTTCTCGCTTTTACATATTTATATAAATAATCTATAAAATAAAACACGATCCCTATTGCATATAAAATGACCATTATTTCATACATTGTGGCCATTGTTATTTTCGTCATTGGCAACCCTTCTTTTTCTCATCCATCCATACTTGCTCTAGTGATTTATATGTATGAAAATCATCATTTCAAACTAACATAAATCCTCGATAAATGTTTGCAAATATTTCGAATACAATTGTTATTCAACAAAGAAAAAAGCGCTTTGTACCTGTATATTTTACCATACAGATACGAAAACGCTTATGAAAATTATATCTAAATTTTAAAAGGATAATCTAGGTTGAATAGACATTTCGCCATGAGATGACTTTATATGCTTTTTCTCTAGCTGTTTCTGCATACCAACTTCCTCTTGTACAGCTTCTTCAATACCGAAGATTTGTTGGAATAATTGTAACTCTTCATGTGCCTTTGGCGAGTTTGCTAATTCCTTCGCTTGTAAAATTGGCTCTTTTAATAATTGATTAATAATTGATTTCGTATGCTTATTTAAAATTTTTCGTTCGCGCTCTGTTAAGTTTGGCATTTTATTTTCGATACTTGCCATCGTTTCTTCTTGGATACGACTTGCTTTTTGGCGAAGTGCCGTAATAACTGGTACAACACCTAATGTTGCAAACCATTCTTTAAATTGCAGTACTTCTGTTCCAATCATGTCCGTAATTTGTGCTGCTGCTTTTTCACGTTCCGCTAAGTTTGCATTCACAATACCTTGTAAGTCGTCAATATCGTATAAGAAAACGTTTGGCAGTTCACCGATTTTCGGATCTAAATCACGCGGCACAGCAATATCTACCATAAATAACGGCTCACCTTTACGTATACGGGAAACATATTGCATTAACTCATAATCAATAACATATTCCGTTGCGCCAGTTGAACTAATTAAAATATCCGCTTCTAATAATGTGCATTGTAGCTCGTCCATTGATTTTGCATTGCCATCAAACTTTGTCGCTAAATCTTGTGCTTTTTCAAACGTACGATTAATAACTGTTACTTTTCCAACACCGCTACCGTAAAGGTTTTGAATCGCTAGTTCACCCATTTTACCAGCGCCTAAAATAGCTACATGTTTGCGCTGTAAAGAGCCGAAAATCTTTTTCGCAAGTTCCACTGCCGCATAAGATACTGATACGGCATTTTCACCAATGGCTGTTTCACTATGTGCACGTTTTGCAAATGTCACGGCTTGTTTAAACAACTGATTGTATACCGTTCCTGTCGTGCCAAGTTCTTGTCCTTGCAGGAAACTTTTCTTTACTTGACCTAAAATTTGCGTCTCACCTAAAATCATTGAATCAATTCCAGCTGTTACACGGAATAAATGATTTAACGATGCATCATCTTCACGAATAAATAAATGATCTTCAAACTTGTCTAACGGTATATTAAACCAATCCGCTAAAAATTGTTTAATGTAATAACGACCTGTATGTATTTGGTCTACGACTGCATAAATTTCTGTTCGGTTACACGTCGAGACAATTACATTTTCTAAAATACTCTTTTGTTTTTGAAGCACCTGCATTGCATTCGGTAAATCGCATTCAATAAATGAAAGCTTTTCACGAATTTCAACTGGCGCTGTTTTATAATTCAAGCCTACCACCAATGTATGCATGAACCCCCCACACCTCACACGTTCTAATTCACAATATATCCATTGTAACATAAAGATACCATTATTCACGCTCAACTTTGTGAACATGCTATGAATCGAAAATTCCAAATTAGAATTATTCTAATTTAAGTGTAACAAAAGATGTAACATGTTTCAATAGACCATTATTTTTCTGCTAAAGTTATTTACTATACGTAAAAACCCCAACAGCTATATTTGCTGTTGGAGTTTATTTTTACTGAATTTTAACCTTTTTATTCGCTAATAGTTTGCCTGATTTATCGTAGGCGAAAAATTCTACTTCTTCGTACATGCTGAAGTTATGAATCTTTCGAATATCGTGCTCAAGCTCAAACATATTTTTGCCAATATATTTTAGGTCATACTCTAGCTCACCGTATACAGAATAGAATTTCACTTTTACCTTCTCTACATTACCACAGTCTGCTTGTGCTTCGATGAACAGATACGTACGTCCAATCGTTACATCTGCTTGGTTAAATGAATCAAAGTTATCTGGACACGACTCGACTAAGTTCATACAAAGAGCTTTCATAATCGAATTGTACACATTTGTAATGTTATTAATATCTACTAATTGATAGAACTGGCCTCCCGTTTGATTCGCCATATCTCTCAAAGCGGTTGGATTAATATCTTTCGTTTTACCGATTGCTACTGTATAAATTTTAATATTATTTTTATTCGCAAACGTTATAATCTCTTTGGCGTTTGAAAAATTGCCATCAGAAATAATAATAATAGCTTTCGGAATATTGCCTATAGCCGCGTCCTTTGTCATATAGTTTTGTAATGTTTTAAAGCCATTCATTAAGCTTGTGCCTCCACCACGATATTTGTAATCAAATACCGATTCTGAAGGTGTAAGCGGCATACCTTGTGCAGCAAATCGTCCTTTACCATTAAAACCAACTGCATATGTTGGGTCAATTTCTAACTGATTCATTAATTTTGCTGTTTCTGTATTCACAAGATTATTCGGATCCGCTTTTAACATTGAACCTGACTCATCGACTAGTACACCTAATTGTTGCGCACGGTCACATGCTTCTAATGCATTTAACGGGGGATGCGCTACGATTTCTTTCTCAACTACTTTTCCTTCTAGCCCTTTAAGTAATGTTTTATAACGATCATCTGTTTCAGGACTAAATGTTACTTTTGCTTTTGACTTTCCGTAAACAACAGCGTCAAAGTAAGCAATTGCACGGCCCGCACCTTCTCCGCCTGTACTTTGGCGGTTAAATGGTACAGTTTTCTTTTTACCATTATACTCAATCGTCACTTGTCCACGGTAATTCGTAATAACTTGCCCACCTGGTGCAACGAGTGTAACAACGACTTTTGTATATTTCGGCATTTCACCAGGGCGATTCGCTGCCTCTTCATCTGCTTTTGTTTGATCTGCCAATTCGGCAAGTGCTTGAATCCCGTTGATGACACTTCTAAAATCTTTATAGCTTGAATTGACAATTTCAGCCTCAGTAATTCCTTGGGCAATCGCTTGTGCCGATTTTACACTTTTATAATCCGCCATCGAAAAGTTCGAAATTTTATCTGGTAATAAATTAAACAAATATAGTAAAACTGCATATTCTTGTGGCTCGTTACTACCAAATTTATTTGTATACTCACTCGGAATATAGCTAAACGGAATATTATATGCTGCATTGCCATTTTGATCTACATAATAATCTAATTGAACGGTCTTCGTTGCACTATTGTCTAATAAATCATTAACAATCCGTTCAAACATTTGCTCAGAAATTTCACGTTGAGCTAATGTTAATTTCGCATATTGATATTGCGGTTTAATACTAACTGATTGGGCTGTTAACGTCCCATCATCATTAATTGCTGTTACATTAATCGGTCCTTGTTTTAAAACCGTGTCTGGATATGCTGGTGCTGATTGATCTTGTCCACCATTTTCTCCACCTGCATAGTCTTCCCCGTCGAATACTTCATACGTCACACGTAGCTCTGGTTCAACAATATACTCAATCGGTACTTTGATTTGTGTATTTTTAAATGATGCATAGTTAGAGCCAGCTGCCCCATCTGCTAATTCAACAAGGATGTTATCTTTTAATCCTTTTGTCATACGAGGTGCACGATAGAAGAAGTTTAACTCTCCCCCATCTGATTCAACAATCGCTGTTGATTGGCCATTTGGCGACGTAACCGCAGTTGGCGCTTCGAAAATTTCTTCAGGGTTGTATTTTAATGCTGCTGTTGTGCTAATCTTCGTAGCTGTACGTGTAAGTTTAGTTAACACATGTTTCAACGCGTCTGAGTAAATTTCCCCTACTGTTATACCATTAACTAGTACTGTATAAGGTAGCTTTGCTTTATCAATAGTTGCTGTTGTTAGTACTACTGTTTTTGCATCCGTTGATTTTACTACTGCATTTTTCACTTCCAAACCTTTAATTGTGAATTCATTTGCTGCAATGTTGCTGATATTTTTATCAAATGTCAATTCAATCGTTGTATCATTCACTACTTTAATGCCTGTAACAAAAGTTATTTCTTGAGCTACCTGTCCAAAATCAATACTTTCAAAGTACTCTGAAGTGACTTTGAATTTTAATGATTTATCGTAAGGAATTGTATTTCCGTTACTATCTTTTAATTTAATTGTTACTAATGTCGTGTCATAGCCATTGGCATTTAACTTTTTCTTCTCTACTTCAACGCTTTGAACTGTTTTCGTTGCATTCGGTGTGTTTGGCGATACATCACTCGTATTTTGTTTTGGCTCCTCTAAGTCTACTGTCGTGCCTTGAGATGCGATAAAACCGATTGGTAGTGTAACTTTGGAATCGTCCTTACCAGTTGCAGCAGACTTTAAGCCTTCTACCGCAAACTTCCCTTTTTTCGTCATACGATAAAGGAAAACAGCGATATCGCCTCGTGAAAGATTGCTTGACGGCTTATAGCTTTCATATGTTTTAGTACCATTTGTACCTGTTGAAATTTCTTGTGCATATAAATACTGAACAGCATGCGCTTTAGATAAATCAAGCCCATTCATCGCTGCATAAACAACCGCGAAATCTCCACGTGTTACTAAACTATTCCTCTTCGCTTTGCTAAGCGCTCCTTGAAGAGGAATATTTAAATCAGCGTAATAAAGGTACGTCATGTCCGCTGTTAATGAGTGTTTGTAATTGGCATCTAGTTTCGCAAACATCGTCACCATTTCTGCCTCTGATACATTGCCGTTCATATCAAACTTATTACCTGTATACAGTGATAGTAAGCCGTTATCAACAGCCCAATTAATCGCTGTATATTTCCCATTGGATGTCGGTACATCTGAAATAGTCGCTGCTTCTACTTGAGTCGTAAACGGTAACCAAGTAGATAAAAGAAGCACTACACTCAGGAAAAGAGCGAATGTTTTCCGCATATCTATCCCCCCTAGTATTCAAAGAATAAAATATCGTCACGATAGTTTTGTTTTAAATCATTTTCTAAGTACTGTAAGAAGCGCTCGATAATCGCTGCTGCTTGAGCACGTGTTAATGTATCATGCGGCTTAAAGTTGCCCTCAGAACCAGTCATAATGCCTAGCTGTGTAATCACGTACACACCATCACGAGCATAGTTGGAAATTTTACTGTCATCTTTATACGATGTTGAATACCCTGGGTCCGGTGCTTTCCCTTCAAGTCCTAACGCTCGGACAATAATAGCAGCTGCCTGCTCGCGCGTTAAGTTGCCTTCCGGATCAAATTTCTCAGCATTAACACCTTTAATGACACCTTTATTGTACGCAGCGACTAAATATTCATAGTTTGCTCGTGTACGTTTCACATCTTTAAAAATAGTTGGCGTTGCATTTTTTTTCTTTTTAGAATCTCCAAGTTCTACACGTAAATCAATCGCTTTACCGACAGATACGGCAAAATCATAACGTTTCATCGCTGTGTTTGGTGAGAAGAAATTCGATTGATCATCAAAAATGCCTAAAGAATATAGCTTTTCGATACTTGGTTTCGCCCAATGAGCTGATAAATCACGGAATTTAGGAACGATTAAACGCTCTACCTTTGGCATATATTCTGAATTAAATTCAATTTTCCCGGAACCTTTCGGCAGTTCATAAACATACTCTGAAACTGTATCTGCTTCGCTATTTACTGCATATCCACCATTAAAACTAGCTAATGATGCTAAATTTTCCTCGTAATTTAACGTACGTGACTTGGAATAGTTAACACGACTTGTAACCGTTCCTACTGCGCCTTTTGGATATTCAAATACATATTCCATGATTTGCGTTTCGGCAGCACCCCAGAAATTTTCATAGCTTGCATCTTGACCAGAACCACTCACTACGACTGTTTGAGTTTCGCCCCCCTTATATTTAATCTCATATGTTTTACGAATTACGGCATTCCCTGAAGAATAGTCAGATGCAGGTCGCTTATCGGTAATATAGCTTTTCGACATTTGATAATCTTTTAATTCAATTGTCGCATCTTGATATTTTATTTTTTCACTGTACTTTGTTACTTCACCGGTCGCTGTACTTTGACCGATTTCTTCATAGTTACTCACATCGTACACATATGTAAATGTTCGATCTAACGTTGCACCATTTGTACTTTTCATTTTAATTTTATATGTTTCTGTGATTTTATTCGTTTTTTCAGAAACGGTTACTTTTACATCCTTGCTTGTCGCAGTAAATTTCATCGGCTCCCCTAAAATAAAAATATACTCTTCATATGTATATTCATTTTTAATGCCACCCGTTAAATCTACAATTTCAGCCGATGATTTGCTCGGGCTTACTAGTACAAATAGAAAGGCCATGAATAAAAATAATACGCTTTGCCTTTTTAACATCGTGATAGCCCCTCTCCTTATAGAATTTAGGGGCATGCAGGTATTCTACACGCCCAAATTTCATTACTCGTTTATTAAAAGCACTTGTGCATCAAAGTAATTGTCTGTGAACATCACAACACGATCATTTGGTTTTAATTGATCTACTGTGATGCGCTTACGGTCTTTAATGATTAATACTTGATCTAATTCAATGCGATCTAAACGACCCGTATCTAACCAGGCTCCTTCATACCACTGACTTACATCTTTCACTTCGATTTCTGCCGTAGCATCGACACCGATTGAACCTTTGCTTGTTATATTAACGTTAGAAATACGACCCGCTAATGTTATCGTAGGTTGTAATTTGTCATCCCCTACTATATGAATTGCTTGTACATGACCATCCTTCACATAGAAGTAGCCATATTTTCCTTCACGAACTTGTAAGCTTGTAACAAGTACCGATTCTGCTTCACCTAAGCTACGTGTTACAACGGTAGAGTTACTAAACGATAACGTCTTTGCATCCTCCTCTTCACGTACCCAAGCATGTGAACTATTTTCTAGCTTCGTATAATCAGCTAATTCAAGTAAGTAGTTTGACTGCTCAACTAAAGAAAGTTTTCCAAAGTATAATTCATGCGTTGATAAGTTCGGTGATAAGAAACTGTCATTTGTAATGTTCACAACATGCGAGAAGTTGCTCTTTGATACGCCGTCTGTTAAGACAAATGCTGTTCCCCAAGCTGTTAATGTAGCCGGTTCTACTAGTCGACCGTTACGCACTAAAATGGAACCGTCGTGATAATACATTAAACCAAAGTTTTTTAAACGGAAAAACTTATTCGTTGTATCAACAGTTGTAATTTGATCATAGAATGAACGCTCGTTATCTTCTAAAACAACTACTTTTTCTACAATTTCTCTACTAAATTGTTTTTTTGTCACATAGTAAATGTCACTATTGCGATAATACGTTAAATCATTTTTCGTAATTTTTTTATTACCAGCATAAATCGTAGTATTATTTGTGAACGTAAATGTCTTTAAGTCTTTATTGTATCTTGTACCAAATTCCCAATCTTCAAATGAATGGGCATTTGCAGCTGTAAAGCTATTATTTCGTGTATTTACTGTGCGAAGTTCTGCTTTATACAAACTCTGGATTAACGCACCTGTTTGAATAATTTCTACTTCTGCCGCTAAGGATGATGTGGCAGCTGCAAGTTTTAAAATTACGCGATCCCCTTCGTACATTGTACTAATATCAACACGCGACTTTCCTTTTACATATTCTGTATCACTATTTAAGTAATACTGCTTTTCTATACCTGTATTTAGTTTCACACGAATGAACATGCCATTCGGATCAATTTTTGTTACAATCCCTGTTAACTGTGTACTTTTCGGAACACTTGCCCCTTGTTCAACATCTGACTTCCCTTCCAGACGTGTAACACTTCGTAAATTGACAGTAGCTGTTACTTCCATCCCTTTTTTAAATCCATCCATATTAGAAACCGTATTATTAATATAATAATATGTTGTATCTAAAAGGTTGAACGTCGTTGTACGACCCGAGCTATTGCGAATGGTTACTTTAGGATTTGTTTTTACAACTGTTCCATCTTTTTGTTCTGTCTCTGTATATGTAATACTTTCAAAAGTTCCTTTATAAACCGTTGCTGCTTGTGCCGAATTGACAAACGGTAGCAACGTTAATAGTAGAACGAATGAAATGGTAAATACGCTAATTTTTTTACCCATCTATCCAATCCCTCCTTATGTAATAAAACAATCTCACTTGAAAAGACATATCATCTATGTATTTTTTAACATCCTCATCATACAATTCACTCATTATGTTCTATAAAAACACAAATAAACGGAATGATTAGCGTTTTCATTCCGCTGTAGCCTTAAATCGATATATCAATCATTTGACCTAGGCTCGGATGTGGTGCAGGAGCCGATTCTGTTAACTCTATCATTTGTTGAACTTGTTGTTGTTGCGTTTCCATTATTTTATCAGCTACAGCTAACGAGACATTTTGCATTAGCTGTGATTGACTCATGGCAATTGATAATGCTGCGATATCCATAGTAGCACCTCCTAACCTGTTTATCGGCTATAATCGCTATTCATCAAGTAATTATTAAAAAAAAATCGCCACTACCTAAAGAGGTGTGACGATTTTCCAAACATCATTTAGCTACTAGTATTTACAAATTAAAATAGCTAATTTTATTTACATACGACCTTCAATTTCCGCCCAAGCTTGCTCAAATCCGATACCTTTTTCAGATGAGAAGACAATGAGTGGATCTTGTTTATCCATTTGTAATGTTTCTCTTACAATTTTTTTATGTTTATCCCATTTACCTTTTGGGATTTTATCTGCTTTCGTCGCAATAACGATTACTGGAATGTTGTAGTGCTTTAAAAAATCATACATCATGCAGTCATCAGCTGTTGGATTGTGACGAATATCGACGATTAATACGACCGCTCTTAGTGGCTCGCGACTCGTGAAGTACTTTTCAATCATTTTCCCCCATGCAGCTCGCTCAGCCTTCGATACTTTCGCATAACCGTAACCAGGTACGTCTACGAAAAACAGCTGCTCTTCAATTTTGTAAAAGTTAAGTTGCTGTGTTTTCCCTGGTTTTGACGAAATTCGCGCTAACGCTTTTCGTCCAATCATACGATTAATGAACGAAGATTTGCCGACATTCGAACGGCCTGCTAAAGCAAACTCTGGCAAACCATCCTCTGGAAATTGTTCTGGTCGCACAAAACTACCGATCATATCTACGTTATGGACTTTCATTTTTTAAAACCCTCCATCTAATGCCAGTTGAAGCACTTCCTCCGCCTGTGACACTAATTTAAATGACAACTGTTCGCGAATTCCCTCTGGAATATCATCAATATCACGCTCATTGTCTTTTGGTAAAATAATAGTTGTTAAGCCTGCTCGGTGCGCACTTAACGATTTTTCTTTTAAACCACCAATTGGCAATACACGACCGCGAAGCGTTACCTCACCTGTCATACCAATTTCGCGTTTAATTGGTTTCTTCGTGATTGCTGAAACAATTGCTGTAACAATCGTAATACCAGCAGATGGTCCATCTTTTGGTACTGCGCCTTCAGGAACGTGAATATGCAAATCGTGCTTATCGAAGAATTCTGGATCAATACCTAGTCGATCAGTTAATGAACGAACGTAAGAAAGCGCTGTTTGAGCAGATTCCTTCATCACATCGCCTAGTTTACCTGTTAATTGTAGCTTTCCTTTACCAGGTGTTAATGACACTTCAATTTGCAACGTATCGCCGCCAACTGTCGTGTATGCTAAACCTGTTGCAACGCCAATTTGATTTTCAGTTTCTGCTTGTCCATAGCGGAAGCGATGCTTACCAAGCATTTCAACAAGCATCTTAGATGAAACCGTTACGCGCTTTTTCTCGCCTGTTACAATTATTTTTGCCGCCTTACGACAAATCGTTGCTACTTGACGTTCTAAATTACGTACACCTGCTTCACGTGTATAATAACGAATTAAATCAATAATCGCTTCATCTTTAACGATTAGTTGCGATTTTTTCAATCCATGCTCTTTCATTTGTTTTGGAATTAAATGATTTTTCGCAATTTCCTTTTTTTCCATTTCCGTATAACCAGCAATAGAAATGACTTCCATACGGTCAAGAAGTGGTGCAGGAATTGTACTTAAATCATTTGCTGTTGCAATAAACAACACATTCGATAAATCGTATGGTTCTTCAATATAGTGATCGCTAAATGTGTTATTTTGCTCAGGATCAAGCACTTCTAGCATCGCAGCAGATGGGTCCCCACGGAAATCATTTGACATTTTATCGATTTCATCTAAAAGGAATACAGGGTTGATTGTACCTGCTTTTTTCATCCCTTGAATGATTCGACCAGGCATTGCGCCAACATACGTACGACGATGCCCACGAATTTCCGATTCATCGCGTACACCACCTAATGAAACTCGGACAAATTTACGGTCTAAGCTTTCGGCAATCGAACGCGCTAAACTTGTTTTACCAACACCAGGAGGTCCTGCTAAACAAATGATTGGTCCTCGCAAGTTGTTCATAAGTTGACGTACAGATAAATATTCTAAAATACGCTCTTTTACTTTTTCTAAGCCGTCATGATCGCGATTAAGAATTTCTTCAGCATATGCAATATCTATTCGATCAGCTGTTTTCTCAGTCCATGGAATAGACACTAACCATTCTACATAGTTGCGTATCACACCACTTTCAGCACTAGCAGCTGGTAGCTTTTCATAACGATCTAATTCTTTTAATGCTACATTTTTCGTTGACTCCGGCATACCAGATGCTTCAATTCGTTGGCGTAAATCCGAAACTTCTCCTGTTTTGCCATCTCGATCACCTAGCTCCTGTTGAATCGCCTTCATCTGCTCACGTAGGAAGTATTCTTTTTGAGTACGTTCCATCGCTTGCTTCACTTTTGTATTAATTTTCTTTTCAAGTGCCATTACTTCTTGTTCATCATGCAGACGAATAATTAAGAAATCTAAACGCTTCTTTATATTAAAAATACTTAAAATTTCTTGTTTCTCTGCAACTTTCAATGGTAGATGGGAAGAAATAACATCTGTTAAACGACCTGGTTCTTCAATATCTACAACTGACTCAATTGTTTCAGTTGTAATTTTATTAGAAATTTTAGCGTACTTCTCAAAATAGTTAATTAGCGTACGCATTAACGCTTCTGTTTCTGCGTCCTTTTCTATTGAATCTTCATATAGTTCAACATTAACAGACGTAAACTTATCGCCTTCTTCGTAATCCACCATTTTTGCACGTGTGACACCTTCCACCAAAATACGCAATGTCCCATTAGGCAGCTTTAACATTTGTTTTACATTAGCTACTGTTCCAACATCGTATAAATCATTTTTATCTGGAGACTCTACACGCATGTCTTGTTGGGTAGCTAAAAAAATACGATTATCGCCTAACATTGCATGCTCAAGCGCCGCAACTGAACGTTCACGGCCAACATCAATATGTAGCACCATTGATGGAAAAACAAGCAGTCCTCTTAAAGGTAGTAATGGAATATTTTCTTCGATTTTTTTCACGCGGGTACTCACCTCCATCCAAAATCAATACGCAACAACCCGCAATTGTAGTATGTGTGTAAATACGATTTTCATGAACGACTATGTATAACAGACTCGAACAAAAAGCTGACTGTCGACAGTGCTAAAAGTGGCACGTGCGAAGCCAGCTTAATGTTTCGTCTCCATACTTTGTAAAAATTGAAGTTTCTTAGAAAAAGACCCTTCAGGTAGCCTACTATCTAAGCTGAAGTCTTTTCATTATCTTTGTTTAACACTGTACCATCTGCTAAAAGAAGTTTTGGCTCAGCTTTCTTTGTAATTGTATCTGCCGTAATAATACATTTCACGATATCATCACGTGATGGTAATTCATACATCACATCAAGCATTGTCGCTTCAATAATTGAACGTAACCCACGCGCCCCTGTTTTACGCTCGATTGCAAGTTTAGCGATTTCCACTAAAGCTTCCTCTTCGAACTCCAGCTCTACATTATCAAGCTCTAACATTTTTTGATATTGTTTTGCTAATGCATTTTTCGGTTCTGTTAAAATGCGTACTAGCGCATCTACATTTAGCTGCTCTAAAGAAGCTAATACAGGTAGACGCCCGATAAATTCAGGGATTAAACCGAATTTCAGTAAATCCTCAGGAATTAATTGAGAAAGTAATGAACCTTCCTCTTGTTCTTGCTTATTTACATTTGAGCCAAAACCGATCACTTTTTCACCTTGACGACGTTTGATGATTGATTCAATTCCATCAAATGCACCACCTACGATAAATAGGATGTTCGATGTGTCGATTTGTAAAAATTCTTGATGCGGATGTTTACGTCCGCCTTGTGGTGGTACACTCGCTACTGTTCCTTCTAGAATTTTCAGTAATGCTTGCTGTACACCTTCACCTGAAACATCACGAGTAATAGATGGATTTTCAGATTTACGTGCTACTTTATCGATTTCGTCGATATAAATAATCCCTTTTTCCGCACGTTCAATATCGTAATCAGCCGCTTGGATTAATTTTAGAAGGATATTTTCAACGTCCTCACCTACGTAACCCGCTTCCGTTAAGCTTGTCGCATCTGCTATTGCGAATGGTACATTTAAAATACGCGCTAATGTTTGAGCAAGTAATGTTTTACCACTACCTGTAGGCCCAATTAATACGATATTAGACTTTGATAACTCTACGTCATCAATTTTCGCATTGGAATTAATACGTTTATAATGATTGTACACAGCAACAGCTAAAGCTTTTTTAGCGCGCTCTTGTCCAATTACATACTCATCTAAAATATTAAGTATTTCTTTTGGCTTTGGAATATCTTTAAATTCGATTTCCTCTTCTACGCCTAGCTCCTCAACAACGATTTCTGAGCACAGCTCGATACATTCGTCACAAATATATACGCCTGGTCCTGCCACCAGTTTGCGAACTTGTTCTTGTGGTTTACCACAGAAAGAGCATTTTAAATTGCCTTTTTCATCATTAAATTTGAACAATTTGTTTCACCCCTATTCAAGCAACAATCTTACAAGATTATGCGTCCATTATCAAATATAATGACTGTAAAAATCATCGCTAATATATACTACAAAAAAATATGTATAAAATTTGAATTTAAATGTGATAAAACAAGGCACGGGAAACTCCGCACCTTGTTTTACTTCTAACTAACACTATTTTACACGATTCGCCTTAAGCTGTCGTTTATTTCAGCCGAAAATTACTCAGAAATTTTAGCGTTTTCTACTAAAAGTTCTACTGTTTTCTTTGTTTTAATATCGTTTTCTAAAACAGCTGTACCGCCTAAAGCAGTTTTAATTTGATCTACAGTCATACCGAATTGAGCAGCCATTGCATCTAACTCTGCAGTAATGTCTTCTTCTGTTACTTGTACATTTTCTGCTTTAGCAATTGCTTCTAAAGTTAATGCAACGCGTACGCGGTTTTCAGCATCTGGTGTCATTTGCTCACGTAAAGCTTCTTCGTTTTGACCAGAGAATTGGAAGTATAAATCTAGGTTCATACCTTGCATTTGAAGGCGTTGACCGAACTCTTGAACCATGCGATCTAATTCTGTGTTAATCATACCTTGTGGAATTTCCATTTCAGCATTTTCAGCAGCTTTTTCTACTAACTCATCACGTAATGTGCCTTCTGATTCTGCTTTCTTTTGCTCAGCAGTTTGCTCTTTAATTTTTGCGCGTAAAGCATCTAAAGATTCTACTTCTGAATCGATTTCTTTTGCGAATTCATCGTTTAATTCTGGAAGTACTTTTGTTTTGATTTCTTTTACAGCTACTTTGAAAGTTGCTTCTTTACCAGCAAGCTCTGCAGCATGGTATTCTTCTGGGAATGTTACTACTACGTCTTTAGATTCGCCAGCTTTCACACCTACTAATTGCTCTTCGAAACCTGGAATGAATGAACCAGAACCGATTTCTAATGCGTAGTCTTCACCTTTACCACCTTCGAATGCTTCTTCACCTAAGAAACCTTCGAAATCGATTACAGCAGTATCGCCTTCTTCTACAGCACCATCTTCTTTAATTTCAAGCTCTGCTTTTTTAGCAAGTTCTGCTTGGATTTGTGCTTCTACTTCTTCATCTGTTACTTCAGTTGAAAGTTTTGTTACTTCTAAACCTTTGTATTCGCCTAATTTTGGCTCAGGTTTAACTGTTACTGTAGCTGTGAATGTGAAATCTTTACCTTTTTCAAAAGTTTCAGTTCCAGCGATTTCTGGGTAGTCAACTGGTTCGATGCCAGCTTCGTCGATTGCATTAGAATATGCATCTGGAATAATGATTTCTAAAGCATCTTGATAAAGAGCTTCTACACCATATTTTTTCTCGAATAATGGACGAGGCATTTTCCCTTTACGGAAACCTGGTTCATTAATTTTTACAACGATTTTTTTGAAAGCTTTGTCTAAAGCTTTGTTTACTTCTTCAGCAGAAACTTCGATTGTTAATAAACCTTGGTTTCCTTCTTGTTTTTCCCATTTTACTGACATTTAGATGACCTCCAAAATAAGTTTAAGGTTGTATACCAATTGTTCGTTTTATACGATTTGACAACCATTTTAGTATACCATAGATGCGCCCAGTTTCAACTTTTTTCACATATCTTGTAATTCTGTTAGCTTTTCTAACTGGTGAAGAAAGTCAATTAGCTCATAATCCATCTCCTGAACTTTACCAAACATGGCACGTACATAATCAATATAACTTGTTGCAACATCCTCATCATCAAAATCTAACCATTCAAATGGATATGTCACGATGGCATGCTTTGCTATGAGCGACTCTATAAGCTCTAACGTCGATGGTTCTTGCTCCAATTGTTCTACTACTAATGTAGTAACTGCCTGGAAATGAGGCATTTTCGTCGGCAATTCAAGCTCCATCGGGTTGACCTTCTGTAAGCGATTGAATTTTTTTATTTCAACTTCTATCGACACTTCTTGTTCTACTAATAAAATGAGTATTAAACTTTTTATAAATGGATGCGTTTTGTCATGCTCAATTATTTCTTTTAATTGTGGTGCGATTGGTCGAATATTTACAGCTGTTAACTCATGAACAAATAGTAGCTGTTCTGCTGGTGTTTTAGCAAGAAATTGGGCTGTAGATAGGTCATCACCGATCGATGCTTGTACAATTTCTCGTTCTTCTTGCAGACGTTTACTTTCCGCAATATCGGCATTTAAAATTTTTAATCGTTGGAATTTTTCAAGCTGCTCCTCAGGAATAACGTCCTCCTCTAGCAACGATTCAATAATTTTCTCAACTTGCTTAAATTGGCGTAATTGCATACAAACCGTTAAATATAATTCCATCGCTTCAAAGTACATAGAAGGTCCTATTTCTAATAAACGCTCACAAATGTCTTTTGCTTTTTCAAAATCACGTGCCTCGTACAACGAATATGCATATACACTTAATGTCATTTCATCACCCGGTGTATATTGCAGAGCCTCTTCAAACTTCTCATTCGCTAAATTATATTGATATTGTTCTGCGTATGCGTGTGCTTGTGACAATAGTTGTTCTATTGTACCAGGAAACACCACGATATTTTCAAACGTTTGCAATCGTTTCTTCTTTTTTTTCAAAACGTCTTCACTCCCGGTCTTTCCATCTATATTTACTCATTTTACAGAGGAATTGTTCATTGAACAATAATAAGTCTTACCTGAGCCATCACTTTCCTATTTATTTCCCGTTTCTTCTCATAAATATCGATATTGCTTATAATGAGTAAATTTAAAAACAGTTATTTCTATAGTTGAATATTAGCCAAGTTGGTAGCCTTCGCGCTACGGCAAAAGTGAAACCTACTTAATATTCTAAAATTACAAAGTAGATGAATTTCACGATTGTATTGCAAGAAATAACTTCTATGATAGAATGCGAAATTTTTTATAGTAAAGGGTAGTAGGTAACAATAAATACTATTCGCGCCTGACCAACCGCCAGAGCATGACGAATGAGACTGCACGCATTTTGCAGGCTCAAGCGGCATGGGCGGTAGCGCGAATAGTATACCATTCACTTTTTAGCATAACTCTAATTTTTAAATGCCGTCTATATACTTTAAAATTTCATACTCCCTCTCCACTAAAAAAACATTTTTATGCTATAATTTACGCTACTAAAATAGAAGGAGTATTACAATGAACTACGGATTTATTGGCCTCGGTAATATGGCAACTGCCATTTTGAAAGGCATGATTCATAGCGGGAAATTTGAAGCACAACATATTTATGGAATGAACCGCTCATACGACAAAACAAATAACTTAGCACTCACGTATAATATGCAAGCTTGTACAACAATTGAAGAACTAATGGCAAAAGTAGATGTCATTGTATTGGCCGTTAAACCGCAAATCCTTCCGACAATCTTACCGACAGTACGTGCAAATTTACGCAAAGAGCAAATCATCATCTCTATAGCAGCAGGTAAGACACTGGACTATTTGCATAATCACTTAGGCCCAGACGTTACGATTTTCCGCGTCATGCCAAATATTAATGCAGTAATTGGTTCATCAACTAGTTGTTATTCTACAAAAGACACAACTTCAACAGCGCATAAGCAATTAGTTGAAGAAATGTTTGAAACGGTTGGTTCCATTGTGGAGCTTCCAGAAAATTTATTTTCTATTTTTACAACAATCGGCTGCGCCTCTCCTGCCTTTACGTATCTTTACATTGACTCATTAGCTCGCGCAGCTGTTCGTGAAGGTATGCCAAAACAAATGGCACTTGAAATTGCGGCAAGCTCTGTACTTGGAAGTGCGAAAATGATACTAGAGTCAAACGAACATCCAATGGCACTCGTTGACCAAGTATGCTCACCTGGTGGCACGACAATTCAAGGTGTTACTTCTTTACAAGCAAATCGCTTTGAAGGCGTTATATACGATGCGGTAACAGCTGTAACAAAGAAAGATTACAGCTTACAATAATATATAAGTTTAAAAACAGAAGATTTAATTGTTCGCGCATAAGAAGTCAGCGCGAACAATTAAATAATAACCACCCAAAATTTGTAATATGATAATTCCTTCCTTATTATAAGAAACTGAACAGAAAAAACAATCAAAATAAAAAGCTGACCCCGTGTAAGAGTCAACTCATATGCCTATTCATATAATGTATCATCGATAAATCCAATATTTTTCTTAAACTTCTCTCGCGCTAAAATGCCTACGTATAACGAAAGCAAAATTCCCATAAACAAAAGTGAACAAAGCTCGAAATATCCAATAGCATTTTGTTGCATAAAAACTACAATCTGCCTTTCTAGCCTTCCTGGTGTACCTACTTGTGGCAATGCGTTCATGCAAAAATACGTAAAGATTTGAACCGTCGAAAGTGCAATTAAAAATCCAAATGTTGATAATTTTACAATGTACTTACCTTCTATTATGACACGGTAAAAAAAGTTAATACTTAACCCAGTCACAATAATACTGGCCAAAACACTAGTAAGTAAAAGCGGCAAATAGATGGGACTCATTATTTCAGCAAAACCTTGGAGCGCTGTTTTCGGAATAACATTTCCAGTACTAACACTGACCATTATAAAGAATAAAATAAAAACGGTGTAGCTCAAAGGGTTCAACATCCGGCTTAAAATAAAGCCTAACATAAACATTCTTGACATCCTCATCACCTTCTTTTCATATTTAGTAGGTTGGATTAAATCGAAAATATTTCTGTATAACATTACTTGCTCATTTAAACAAAAAACATTCTGTTATTTTCCGCTCTTTTATACTTTTATTTTCTGTATTATACAATATTTAGCTAATTTTTCGCCACTTATTTTCTCTTTATTATTATCTTCTCGCTTGTAAAAATACGCTCATTTACTGTTGAAAAAACCATTGCTTGCACAATGACTATTCTGTATAATCAATCTTGTTTTAAAATTCTTAATAATTGGGAGCGTGACAAGAAATTGGGTAAAGCATTGATTATTGGTGCTGGCGGTGTTGCTAGCGTAGTCGTACATAAATGTGTACAAAACTCAGAAGTATTCGAAGAGATTATGATCGCAAGTCGAACAAAATCTAAATGTGATGCTTTAAAGGAAAAATTAGACGGCGGTAAAACAATCATCCATACAGCACAGGTGGATGCGGATAATACTGAGGAACTAATTGAACTAATCAATGAATTTAAACCAGATGTGGTAATTAATGTAGCTTTACCATATCAAGACTTAACAATTATGGATGCATGTTTAGCAACAAAAACGCACTACGTAGATAC
>JBJEFO010000291.1:0-10608 GCA_051874135.1 Lysinibacillus sp. | reverse complement strand
ACCGTGGACAGTCACCATAGAACCGATTTTTTCACTATCTAAAATATTTAAGATTTCCTCTTGTAATTGATCCACATGTACCACCCTTTCTTAATGAATATCTATTTCCTGTTGGTTGTCTCCTGATTTATTCATAAATCGCATTCGCATTGGCTCTATTTTTAATAACACCATCGATGCAGCATCTTGCTTATATTGCGAATTTAGCTTCGATAACACACGTTCCTTCATATCATCCGCTTTCGCTTCGGATACTGTTCCTTCGATTTCTAAAAATGTTTGCCCGAGCTCTTCGTTTTCATAGCCGTACAAAATATGTGTATGCGGATTTTTTCGCAACTCATCCACCTTTCCTGCTTCCTCTGGCGTGACAGTGTACAACGTAAATCCATCATGAGCAAATGTCATATAACGTGAATCCGGTTTACCATTATTCACGGTCGCCATCACCCCAATATGATGCTTTTCCAAAATTTCGAGTGCTTGGTCTTTTAATGAAGGATCCATCTTGTCCACTCCTCTTTCCTATGCTTTCTATATAAAATACCCTTGTGACATGTGATTAAAACAAAGACCGTATCGGAAAAATGAGGAAGGTATTCTAACTACGCTAAAATGCGATTTGTCTATTATAATAAAATCATAACGAACAATTAGGAGTTTTATAAATGAAGAAAACGATTGGCGTAATCGCTCACGTTGATGCTGGGAAAACGACATTTTCTGAGCAATTATTATTTCATACAAAAAGTATTAAATCGTTAGGGCGTGTTGATCATCAAGATGCCTATTTAGATAATCACGAACTAGAAAAAGCACGTGGCATAACTATTTTTTCTGAGCAAGGTCGGTTTCAGTATGGCGGACATACATATACATTAATCGATACACCGGGTCATGTTGATTTTTCTCCGGAAATGGAACGTGCAATCCGCGCGATGGACTATGCCATTGTCATTGTTAGTGCAGTAGAAGGAATTCAAGGACATACCGAAACAGTATGGCAACTTCTTCGTGACTATCATGTTCCGACATTTATCTTTATTAATAAAATTGACCGTGAAGGAGCAGATGTTTCTACTGTTATGCAAGCTTTGCAGAAAGAATTTTCGCCGAATATCATGTTAATCAATAACTTAGCAGATGCAGCGGAATTCGTCGCTGAACGCAATGAACAATTACTCGAAAAATTTATGGAAGAATCATTAACTGAAGAAGAGATAGTCCATGCACTGCAACAGCATATAAAGCAACAAGAAGCGTTTGTAGCAATGCAAGGCGCGGCTTTAAAATCAATCGGTGTTATAGAATTTTTAGATATCATTCATTTGTTAACAACGACTACTTATGATAGTACTGCCCCTTTCCAAGCAGATGTAATAAAAATCCGGCATGATGGCGAACAACGTTTAACATTTTTAAAAGCAAAAAGTGGCACACTTCATGTCCGTGATGAACTATCATTTCATGAAGTGAAGGAAAAAATTACGGAAATTCGCTTGTATAATGGCAACCATTTTGAACAAGTGACGACTGTGACAGCTGGTGATGTATTTGCTGTGAAAGGGTTAACGATTCCTGAAGCGGGTGATTGTATCGGTACAAACTTTGAAAAAGGAAAGCCCTTTAAACTTGTGCCTACACTACAAGCACGTGTTGTTTATAACGGCACATTGCACATAAAAGAAGTACTACGCCTATTCCGACTACTCGAGGCAGAGGAGCCGTCCCTTCGCGTGATGTGGCACGAACATTTCCAATCGATTCACGTACACATTATGGGTGTTATTCAGCTCGAAATTTTACCCGATATTTTACGCAGTCGTTTTGAGCTAGATGTTCAATTTGAAGAACCGGAAATTTTGTATATGGAGACGATTAACTCAAGCGTTATCGGCTACGGTCATTTTGAACCACTGAAGCACTATGCAGAAGTCCATTTAAAAATGGAGCCAACTACACGCGGTGCAGGCATTTCATTTACGAATGCTTGCCATGCAGATGATTTAACAGTTGGGCATCAGCGATTAATCGAACAGCATTTATTTGAACGCGCGCATCACGGCTTATTAACGGGCTCACATTTAACTGACGTCCATTTTACATTATTAACTGGCGCAGCCCATAACAAGCATACAGAGGGTGGAGATTTTCGTGAAGCTACTTTCCGCGCACTTCGTCAAGGATTGGAGCAGGCTGAAAACATGTTACTCGAACCTTATTATAAATTTAAGATGAAAGCTGCAAGTGAATTGATCGGTCGGATGATGACGGATGTACAGCAAGCGCACGGTTCATTTGAAGCACCTGAATTATCCGAGCAGCATGCCATTCTAGTCGGTCGTGTACCGGTCGCCACATTTATGCATTACAGTACAACGTTCGCTGCATACACAAACGGAAAAGGTTCCCTAACATTAACGTTTGACGGCTATGACCGTTGCCATAATGCCGATGAAGTAATCGAACGTATCGGTTACAATAAAGATGCCGATCCAGAGTATACATCTTCAAGCATTTTCTGTGCTAAAGGGAAAGGCTTCTCTGTGCCGTGGCATGAGGCGAAGGATATGATGCATAAATGATGAATTCCACTAGAAAAGCCGCTCGATTAAGTAGCGGCTTTTCGCTTATATATCGTTCATCAGACGTACAACAACTTCTGTTGGAATAACGGGAGAATTACTTAAAACCTCTACCGGTAACCATTCGAGTTCATAAGTGCCCTCACCTGTTGTGAACTCTTCAGCTTGCCCGGTACCAAGTTCGCCACCTACAATTGTTGCAAAAAAATAATATTGCTGGACCTCACTAAAGCGTACGGTTTCAAAACAGTCTCCCAACTCCACTTGTACGCCCAACTCTTCATACGCTTCTCGGATAGCTGTCATTTCAGGTGTTTCACCGACTTCTGCTCTCCCTCCAGGAAATACATAATATGTACGGTCATTTTTTACTCGCTTTATGAGTAATACTTCATTGTCCTTTAAAATTATTACACGTCCCGAATGCTTCATTTACTTTTCTCCTTTACTTTAAACATAGATTCCCGTGTTATAAAACGAGCCATTTATTTTCCATATATAACACAATATCTTCAAATTTAATACGTTAGCTAGTCATTATTTTCCTGTACAATAAATGTAGTATGAGGAAGGGAGCATCATGATGACGATTCCATTAGAAGCTTTACTTATGATTGGACTAGGTACTGTCGTTGTCGTTTTAATTTTTACACTCATTAGCGTGAAATATGCTTATCGCTTTAAACATACGATTGATACGATTTCAGATGAATCGACGACAAACGACAATAAATAGTTGAGGTGAGTAGTTTGAGTCTACCGATTGTATTTATCATTATTATTACGATGATGAGCTTTTTTGCACTTATCTTTTTCTTTATGATGAAAAAAAGTGGCATTGCGGCGAATCAAACAGCCGACCAAAAACCGGCGCGCGTCTATAAAAATGGCGAAAATTAAATACATATGTAAGTAAAACTCGTCTTTTTACGAGAAGAAGGGGGATTGTCTACATTTTGGACAGTCCCCCCTTCACCTTTATTGCTTTAACAATCTCTTCAAAATTTTCCCTGAAGCATTGCGCGGAAGTTGATCGATAAATTCAACATACTTTGGCTTCTTATACGATGCTAGTAATGTAGCACAATGATTGATTACTTCCTGTTGTGTTAATGTATAACCCTCTTTTAAAACAATATAAGCTTTCACACTTTCTCCCCATTGCTCGTCCGGTATACCGACAACTGCCGCTTCAAAAATACCCGTATGTTTATATAAAACACCTTCAACTTCAGCAGGATAAATATTTTCACCTGCACTAATAATCATATCTTTTTTACGATCTCTCACATAAATAAAACCTTCCTCATCCATTGACACTAAATCACCACTGTGGAACCAGCCACCTTTAAATGCTTCCTTCGTCTCTTCCGTTTTTTTATAATATTCCTTCATTAAAGTTGGTCCACGATAGACGATTTCTCCAATCTCACCAATCGGTACATCCTGCATATTGTCATCAACAATACGTACTTCCACATTTAGTATAGGCTTGCCTACAGAAGCTGCTTTACGAATAGAGTCTGCTGGTTTTAGCATTAATGTTGCCGGGCTCATTTCTGTTTGTCCAAATACATCATAAAATTTAGCATTTGAAAAATACTTCATCACCTTTTCCTTTAATTGAACTGGACATATTTCAGCTCCTGCAACACATACTTCCATTGAAGATAAATCATAGTTTTCGATGTTCGGTACAGACGTCACAAAGTTCCACATCGCTGGCACTAAAAAGATGCAATTAATTTTTTCCTTTTCAATGCATTCCAATATAGCAATCGGGTGAAAATCTCGATGTATAAACACAGCAGCCTTTGATAAAAAGCAATATAGTAATGTGCCCATTGCAGCGATATGAAATAGAGGGGCTGTAATGATATGACGCGAATATGGTTCTAACTGTAACTCACGAACAAGATTTTGCGCATTCATTACTAAATTTTTATGTGTCATAACAGCGCCTTTTGGTTTTCCTGTTGTTCCTGACGTGTACATAATCATACATGCATCATCATCCGTTTGTTCCACTTCGTTAAACGTACTATTCGCCTTGAAAATGTCTTTGTAATTTATTGTATCGGCAACATTTCGATTAGACGCAATGATAATTTCTTTCACCTTTGGCAACTGAGGACGAATTGTTTCAATGAGATCAATATAATCTTCTTCAATGAATAAAATTTCACTATCTGAATCATTTATAATATAAATAAATTCATCGCTCGCTAATCGGAAATTAATCGGTACACCGACTCCACCTGAAAGCGTAATACCCCAAAAAATCTCGACGAATTCTACGCTATTTTTAAATATAAATCCAACCTTGCTATTTTGCTTTACACCTTTTGATTGAAGCCATCCAGCAATTTGTAATGCGTTTTGTTCTAATTCCGCATACGTGTAAACTTTTTCGCCCATTTTTATCGCTGTTCTGTCAGGTTCATGGTAGGCAACAGAACGCAATAGTGAACCTACCATCAACTGCCTTGATACACTTATACTGCTCGTCATTAGCACCAATCCTTTTCAATTTATTTAAAATGAACTAACCTTCACTACGCATCTCACCTGATGTTCTTAAAGACATCTGTATGTAACTATTTATGAAACGGATTGCCGCGCTATGAACAAACGTCACTAAATTAGAACTGATGACAAAAAAACACCCTAACAAAGTTACGGTGTAATAGCTTATTATTTATACTGAAATCGCATTGAAAAACATTTACTCTATCTCTTTCATTAACGGTAGCGTAAAGCTAAATCGAGAGCCTTTTTGTTCGATACTTTCCACAAAAATTTTCCCATGATGCTGTTCTATTATTTTTTTACAAATAGCTAATCCAATACCATGGGAATCCGATTTTTTTATATTAGACGCACTGTAATAACTATCAAATATAAATTGAATTTCCTTTTCCGGAATACCAATACCGCTATCCTCTACTAAGCAAACGAGGTCATCTTCTGTCGTCCACATCATAAATGAGATTTCGCCTCGTTTCGTATACTTAATCGCATTCATAATCATATTCGTGACTACTTGTTCAATTCTTTTCGTATCAATTAAAATGTACGCTTCTTGTTCAAAGCAACAATCTGTATTATAGGATAAGTTTGCTCTTTGAACATCTTCTTCAAAGGAAATGGCAAGTTGATCATAAAAATCTTGTACATACACTTTTGTAAGCGAATATTCCAAACGGCCTGCTTCAAGCTTCGCTAAATCAAACAAATCTTGAATTAATAAATTTAACGATAATAATCGCTCCTTACTCCGCATTAAGTAGTGTTGTTGTTCCTCCCGATTCACTACAACCCCATCCAAAATAGCCTCGATATAACCTAATGTAGACGTAATAGGTGAACGTAATTCATGGGAAATACTATGAAGCAACTTTTTCCTTTCAAGTTCATTCATTTCTAACTTGTCGTTTGCTTCCTTTAAATGCAAATTCATCTCACCAAGCTCTTTCGTCCGATTTTCTACACGTCGTTCTAAATCTTGGTATATTTCTGCATTTTCGATGGATACAGCTATTTGTGTTGAAATCATTGTAAGTAGCTCCACTTGTGCTGCATTAAATGCATTTTGTAACAACGTATTCTCTAAAAATAGCAGCGCTCTTATTTCCCCTTTGTGATACACTGGTAAGCATAAAATGGACTTCGCTTCCATTTTCACGTGTGAAAAAAGAACATTTTTAGCCGTATCCGAAATCATGACAGGTTCATTGCTTTGCAAAGTAAAGTCCGCAATCATTTGAATATACGGAGCAAGTGCTAACGGAGGATTATAATACATAAATCGCATGTCCTCTGCTTGTGCTTTTGCCTGAACATATAATCGTTCCTCTTGATAACGTATAAAATACCCGCTCGTTGCATTGGCCTGCTTTAACAATGAAAACAGTAACTTTTGCAACAAATCTTCCATCCGCACTTCTTTTGCTAACGATTGTGTAGCCTCTAATACTGTAATCATATCAAATGATAACGCATACTCTTGCTTTTGTAGCTGAATTTGGACGTACTTGCCGTACTTCTCCTCCCAGTTTTGTGCAATTGCTTCAGCACCCCATCTACGCATTTCGTTAATGCCGCGCGTAATATAGTCGCTTGTTTTTGTATGATCTTTGTGCACTTCATAATACTTTGCTGCGCGTTCATAAATAATAGCTACATCTTGTGGAAATTTATTAACCTTCGCCAGCTGAATGGCGCGGTCATAATAGAGTAACGCTTCTCCATCTAAATTTTTCATGCGACAATTTTCCGCCAACAACAGCGTATACAAATGTTCATAAATATGTGGTGCTTCTTTTGACCACTTTTTAAATTTACGAATACTTTCCTTAATTTCAACTAAATATTGGCGTCGATTTTCCCTATGCTTCCTATGTTGCTTCAAGAAATCAAACTGCCAAAGTGCTCGGTAAAAATAATACGTCGGTGCAGTCGGTAATGACGACATCGCATTAATGGACTCACGAATAATTTCTAAAATATGAACTGCCTGCTGCTCATTTTGAAACAAATAAGACATTTGTAAACGCAATATGGAATGCATTGCTACTACCATCTCTTCATCTTTTAGCGTAATCGTTAAATTCCAATTTGGTATCATTTCTTTATTGCGAAGAGCTGAAATCCAACTTTGAAACTCCGCTAAATAATCACTCGATAATACATGTGAGATATCCGCATAATTACTTTGCTGGTATTGCAATTCTTCATCTAGCTCTTTTAATAATGTGCCATTCGCCAGTTGTGTTGCACATAAAAAACAAGAAGTAGCTGTTACTTGATAGTTCAATCCTACTTGCTCACCATATTGCTGCATAACACGCATATATTGAATGCTTCCCTCATAATCTTCTTCCCAGTGATTTAGAAAAATTCCATACGTAAAATAAATACGCGCCTTAACGACTATGCTATTTTGATTATCCGCTAATGTCATCGCTAATTTTCCAAAACGCATCGCCTGCTTAATATCATTAAATCCAGAAATGAGTATGAGCGCATAATTAATATAAACCATTGCACTTTCTATCGTTGCACCGTATTTTAGTTGTAGACGAAACACCCTTAAAAATAACATCCCTGTTAAATTAGGATTCATTCGATACGTATTCGAAACAACGTAAATCATAATTTGGATTAAAACGTCCATTTCCTTATTTTCAATCGGTGGTAAATTCATTAATTGTTCATCTGTCATATTTTTCAGCTCCCATTTTAGGAGCAAAACTTCTTTTAATACTTGTAAGTTTGTAGGTTCGCGGCTAATTTGAATATTACATAATTCAAAAGCTGCAAATCCTGCATTTATGACAAGTTCTGAACTTTCAGACTCAATATAAATAAGTGTCATCAATCGGTAAATAGTCAGTTTTTCTAGCACTGTTTCTGCATGTTCTAGCGCCTCTTCGATATGTTTTTTTGAATGCTGATAATCACCTACTAAATATTCACATTCACCTAAGCTCGTATAAATTTTTAATGATATTTCCCTCATGATAAGCCAATGATTTTGAGGCAATAAAGCTACGCTCGTAGCAAAAAATTGCAATGCATTTTTAAATAACCCTGCATTTTTCAGCTGTATACCTAATGCATGGTTCCAAATAGCTAATTGTTGTTGTTCCTCTGCTGATAACTTGCCCTTGCAGTAATTAAATTGTCTAACAATCTCTTTTAAATACTCACTTTCTTCAATATTATTATCTATTTGAATCAGCATTTGACCAATTGTATAATGAATTTCTTCCCGTTTAGCCGATGATAGCCCCTCATAGGCTGTTTGTTGAATGCGATCGTGAACAAATTGGAATTTCATCGAAGAAGGTTGTAACATATCCTCAAACTCAATCGAACGAGCCCATCTAAAACGATAATCAAGCGCTACAATAAAACCTTGCTGAACCATCTCCTCCAGCTGCTCTACCAACTCATAAAATGGAAGTTCGACAACCTTTAGTAACAGATTAAATTCAAATTCGCGACCAAAGCAGGAAGCTACTTGTAAAATAGATTGCGCTTTTGGTGAAAGCATTTCGATTCTTCCACTAATAAAACTAAATAGTTCCTGACTGACAATTGTCTTTTGCATTTGCTGCTCATTAAACTTCCATGTGCCTGCTGTTACATCAAAATAGAGAGCTCTAGAAGTTAGCAGTACGCGAAATACTTCCGTCATAAATAGGGCGTTCCCTTGTGTCATTTGATAAAGTCTTTTTGCAACATCTTCTGTTAATACAGACTTTGTCTTCAATGAGTCCTGTAACCACTCACGTACATCCTGCTCCGTTAATAGACGGGGATAAATCGCACAAAAAGATTGCAACTCAAATTGCCATTGTAAAATCGGCTCTAATCTACTCGGCTCGTCGTTTCGAACTGTAATTATTAATAAAAAATACCCACCTTGGTGTTGTTCATAAATTTGCTTTACTATATCAACTGTTACAGCATTTGCCCATTGTAAATCATCTACTACCCATACAATTGGCTTTCGTTTCCGAGAAAAAATCGCTAATATTTTTTTAATAGATGCAAAAATGTAAGCATTCAGTTGCAATGTGAAATGCAAATTTTCCACGAGCAATTCCGTGTCGTCTGATAAAAAACATTGCAATTCAGGAATTAACGTCAGCAACGTTTCCGTAATCATAAAATCTACTTCCTGCAATCCTTTTTGAAATTGCTTAATAGCAGTTTCCCCTTCTACATACACTTGCTTTAATAGCTGTCTCAACGGCTGGATCACCAGGGAAAATGTTTCTTGATTTTGAAGCTGATCATACTTGCTATCGACAAAATAACCTTTCGTCATTGCAACTTCACTTTGTAATTCACGCGCCAATGCGGACTTTCCACATCCTGAAGCCCCATTAATAAAAACGATACGTCGCTCCCCCATTTTTACTTCTTCAAAAGTTCTACTTAAAACATGTCTTTCATCATCTCTCCCATACAACTTAGATGAAGGCTTCGGATACAAAATTTGATCACCTTGTCCAAGCGGAAACAAAATCTCATTAACACCCTCAGCTAATTGCTGCTGAACACGTATTAAATCCTCCTTTAAGCCGACTGCGCTTTGATAACGGTTGTCTGGATTTTTTTCTAGTAATTTCTCAACAATCATTTTTAAAATCGTTAAATCATTCACTTTTCCAAAAACAGTAAAATCAGGCTTCTTCGTTAAAATATCAAAAATACAGTCTACTGAATTTTCTGACTTAAAAGGGCTTTTTTGTGTTATCATTTCATAAAAGAGTACACCGAGTGAATACAAATCCGTACGCTCATCCACTCCAATCGGAAGACGCCCTGTTTGTTCTGGTGCAATATAAGGCAGTTCATTCACGTCAACAGAAAGTGACAATTCATTTTCTATATTTTCATTCCATCTCGTTGACGACATTAATTTCAGTTGTAAAGATGTTGAATGAACAAAAATATACTTTGGATTCAAGCGTCCATATAGTAAACCCTTTTGGTGTAGACTAATACAAGCATTTACTAGCTCAATCGCAATATACAAAAATTGATGCACAGGAATTTGCTTTTTAATTAACTGCTGTAATGGTTGACCATCAAAGTCTTCATATATAATAGCGAATTGTTGATCGACATATTCATAGGCAATCGGCTTTAATAACCATTTATTATTTTCTTCCGCATATACCGCATATTCAAAATAGCGTCTCGCCTGTTCCTCAGTTAAAATCCCCTGCATAATTTGCAATATTACAACTCGTTCAAAGCGCTGTATGTATTTACGTTGAAGCATCCATTCAGTTAAATTATATGTTCCGAGCATTTTATTCACCTCTTAATTATTCGGGGTGTAAATATAATAAGTTAATCCCATTATAAGGAAAATGATTTAGATTAATTATAATATTTTCGATTAAGTAAAAACCACTACTAATTAAATAATCCAAAATAAAAAGCATGAATCCGCAATTTATAACCGAACACATGCTTATCTTTAATAGTATTTTTATCCCGC
>JBJEFO010000290.1:0-2437 GCA_051874135.1 Lysinibacillus sp. | reverse complement strand
TTTTTTTACGTGCTTTTAGCAACAATTCGTGGTGCTTGAAGATGTAGTAGGTCTGTTTGAGACTCGGGATTCTATCACCCAAAAAGTTTCGACCTATAACCTGCTTCATTTAAATATAAATCAAGTAGAGTAATAGGTCGCGTATTTTCATTCTTCGTGATGACTGGAAGAGTCATGGGGGTATTAGACAGCCAATTTTGTTTTTAACAAGCAAAATATGTATGGTGGATATTATGTTTTTCGAGATATTCAATGAATTTCTTTTCACATTCAGGGCCTTTGAACATTTTTTGGACAAGATCAAGTAAAGGAGCATCTGAATGTAATTCTTGCTTCAATCTATTATGCAGTTCAAGTGTATCCTGCTCAGACAATAAGTAATAGTATTCATGTATTTCATCTTTCCACTTTTTTTCAATGAAAGCTACCATTATCTCTAGTTGACCCTCCTTTAAATATCCATAAATAAAGACAGTCATCTCTTCATCCTTGCGTTTATACAATAATACCTTTTTCATGGCGTTCTCCTCGACATTTGCTAGATTTAGTTGTTTATCTATTCCCTTGTATACTTTTAGAAAACCTTAATTTTTTTAAAGGTGAATGACTATATACAAGTGGGTATTTTTAGCTTGAATTTCTGCTGAATCAGTCGTGTAATGCTTGTCTTTTCGGAGAGATAGAAGAGGGTGAGAATTATACTAAAAGAAATAGATTGCTATTTAACTATAAAAAATATTTTAAAATTTTTGCAAATCATGATAGAATAGGCATTAAACATCGGGAGTCCATCTTGAGGGTACAATTGTATTTTCTGGGTATACTTCTTAGTTATAACGGGGGGAATTATGAAAGATTTACTGCTCAAATGGAATCGCATAAGCTTAGTTAAGCAAATCCTGATTGGTTTAATTATTGGTATGATCTTTGCTTTAACTATTCCGGATGCTGTACAGGGAATCTCGATTTTCGGTACATTATTCGTAAGTGCTTTAAAGGCAGTAGCACCTATATTGGTGTTTGCCATCGTTCTGCACGCTATCTCAAAGCATAGAAGCGGTCAGAAGACGAATATGAAAGCTATCATTATATTATATGCAATCGGTACGGTACTTGCTGGATTAGTGGGGGTTGTTGCCAGCTTCCTATTTCCGGTTACTTTGTCACTTACAACCGGAGCGGAGGATATAGCACCACCTAGCGGAATTGCCGAAGTGCTAGAGTCCATTCTGTTCAATGTTGTGGACAATCCTGTAAATGCTCTTATAAACGCTAATTATCTTGGTATACTGACTTGGGCAATATTGCTCGGAATTGCTTTAAGACATGCATCTGATACAACCAAAAATGTAATCGAAAGCTTTTCGAATGCTATTTCTGTGATCGTGAAGTGGGTCATTAGATTAGCGCCATTAGGAATTATGGGACTTGTGTTTGATGCAGTTGCAACAACTGGTCTTTCATCTTTGCTTGTCTATGGTGAATTGCTGTTGGTACTGTTAGGAAGTATGTTTTTTGTAGCATTGGTTATTAACCCGATTATTGTATTTATAAATATTCGTAAAAATCCGTATCCGCTTGTTTTTAAGGTGCTTAGAGAAAGCGGTATTACTGCATTTTTTACGCGTAGCTCAGCTGCAAACATCCCGGTTAATATGACTTTGTGCCAAAAGTTGGGGTTGGATAAAGACACGTATTCTGTATCGATACCGTTAGGTGCCACTATTAATATGGCAGGTGCAGCAGTTACGATTTCGGTTTTAACTCTTGCAGCTGTTCATACACTTGGAATTGAAGTAGACATTCCAACAGCTGTTATTCTAGTCGTTCTGTCTGCTATATCGGCAGCCGGTGCTTCGGGTGTTGCAGGCGGTTCGCTCTTGCTTATTCCTTTAGCATGTAGCTTATTTGGAATTTCAAATGATGTAGCCATGCAAGTGGTTGCGATCGGTTTCATCATCGGCGTTGTTCAAGACTCCTGTGAAACGGCTCTGAATTCATCCTCTGATGTCCTTTTCACAGCATCTGCTGAGTATGCTAAAGAACGTAGAGATAATAAAGAAGTTATTGTTAAATACTAAAATTTGTAAAAGAGGGCTATCCGGAAGTCAGTTTTCATCGACTTTTGGATAGCTCTCTTTGTTTTGGTGAAATCAGTCAAATTCATTAAAGTAATATTAGATCTAGACTCATGATCGAAGCAGAACAAAATATGATATCATTTGCTCCTTTTCAAGCTTTCAAGTGTATAAATAGGTGAGTGTTGTAATAGTTGGTTGCACTATGAATGAAACATGTTCATGACAGGATTATTATGAACAAATGGATGAGTACAGATTAGGTGTATCGAATTGCTCAAATGGAACTCTCGTACAGTCCTCTGAGAGTAAAGCAATACCAAAAGATTACTACATAAGATTACTACAAATAATAAAAA
>JBJEFO010000289.1:4177-10624 GCA_051874135.1 Lysinibacillus sp. | reverse complement strand
TGTCATAATGGACTTTGGTGTACCACATTGAATAATAGCACCGCTACGCATCGCGATTAATTCATCAGAATAGCGTGCAGCGTGGTTAATATCATGCAATACCATAACAACGGTACATTGATGTTCTTTATTTAACTTCTGAACAATATTTAATACTTCTAATTGATGTGCCATATCTAAATAAGTTGTTGGCTCATCTAACAGTAAAATATCCGTTTCTTGTGCTAACGCCATCGCAAGCCATACACGCTGTCTTTGACCACCTGATAATTGCGCTAACTCACGGTGTCGAAACGCTGTCGTATTCGTTACATCCATCGCCCATTCAATCATTTCGATATCTTTTTTTGATAGGCGATTTACGTTTTTTCTATGCGGGTAACGGCCGTATGAGATTAATTCCTCTACTTTTAACTGAAATGGTGCAGATGGTGATTGCGATAAAATGGCCAAACGTTTCGCAATTTCCTTTGTTGATAATTGTTGCATATCCTGCTCTTGCAAGAAAATATTCCCCTTGTCCTTTTTTAAAATACGGCCAATTGTTTTTAATAATGTCGATTTCCCACAACCATTTGGACCGATAATCGTCGTCACTTTTCCTTGTGCAATTTCCACATTTAAATTATTAAAAATAATTGCTTTATCATAGCCAGCTGTCAGTTCCTCAATTCGAAAAGCCGTTTGCATCGTATCCCTCCTATTTTGCCTTTACGAGTAAATATAAAAAGTACGGGATGCCGATAATCGATACAACAATCCCTACTGCCAATTCAGATGGTGCAAAAATCGTTTTCGCTACGAAATCAGAAAAAATCAGTAACGCCGCACCAACTAAGACGCTCACTGGCATCACCCATTTATGCTGAATACCTACAAGCTGCCGTGCAATATGCGGCGCCATTAGCCCGATAAAACCGATGCTCCCTGATACCGAAACACAGGCACTTACTAACCCGACACTCGCTAATAACAACATAATCTTTTCTTTCTCCAACCGAATCCCTAAACCAACAATCGTATTTTCCTCAAGTTGAAAGTAATCGAGTAAATGCGATTTTCTGTACACATACATACCAAGGATGACAATCCACGGTAGCATGGCGACAATAAATGTCCAGTTTGCATTATAAATAGAACCTGCCTGCCAAACTGCTGCTGATTCATAATCCTTTTCATTCATCTTTAATGAAATAAACATCGACAGCGCACCGAATCCACTATTAATGGCAATCCCAGTTAAAATAAGACGCTGCATATCAAGTTGTCCATTTTTTAATGCAAAGAAAAAAATGAGTGCCGCAGCCAATGTACCACCGACAAATCCGAACATCGGCATCATTATAATTTTCATCCAGCTACTGCCGTCTGTCCATGCAGCTTGAAATTGAAAGAAATACATGAAAATCACGACCGCTGCTCCAGCACCTGCATTAATTCCTAAAATACCTGGATCAGCTAGCCCATTTTTTGTGATGCCTTGCAAAACAACGCCCGCCATCGCAAGCCCCATACCGACAAGCGCTGCAATAACAATACGTGGCAAACGGAATTCAAAAATGACAAGATGGAATTTTTCATTGTCATCAAGTCCTAATAATGTTTTAACAACTTCCGCTACAGACATATCAAACATACCGTTTGTAATATGTAAATAAAATCCGATAAAAATAAACCCTAATAAAACAGCACTTACTAGAAAAAATTTTCGAGACGTGGATTTAAGCATGCTTCTCACCTCCACGAGTACGGATTAAATATAAGAAGAACGGCACACCGATGATTGCTGTTATGACTCCTATTGGCGTTTCGAACGGGAAATTCACGTAACGACTAATCAAATCACAAAGACTTAGGAAAAATGCGCCTACTAGTAGCGAACACGGAATAATAAAGCGGTAATCTTCCCCTACTAAAAATCGCACAACATGTGGAATGACAAGCCCAACAAAGGCAATCTTACCTACAAGTGCTACCGCTGTTCCTGTTAACAAAACAACAGAAAACATACTGAGGAATCGAACTGCCTTTGTCTTTTGTCCAAGCCCAATCGCAATATCTTCACCAAGTGATGTAATCGTGATAGCGCGAGCACTCATAATCGCTAGCGCAATGCCTACCAAACCGAACGGAATCGATAACGCTAACATCGCTGGATCAACAGACTGTACTTTCGTGTTATACCAGACGGCCACTGTTTGCGATACTTGATAATACATCGCAATGGCCGAAGCAATGCTACTTAAAAATGTCCCGATAACCGTACCGATAATGGCAAGCCTTACAGGAGAAAGACCATTTTTAATAAGGGAGCCAAAGCCAAATACAAGCCCCGCTCCTAATACAGAACCAACCATCGACAAAAGAATCATTTGATAATTCGGTAATCCAGGGAAAAATATAATCGCGAGCGTAATGACAAAAGCTGAACCATCATTTACGCCCATCAGTGATGGTGATGCTAAATAATTTCGTGTAATACCTTGCATGACAGCACCTGCCACTGCTAAAAATCCGCCGACAACTAATACTGCTAAAGCTCGTGGTACCCGTCCTGTTCGCACAATTTGATGGTCGACATTTCCTTCATCAAAATGAAAAATCGCATCCCAAACGGTTACGATACTAATATCCTTTGTGCCGTACATAATCGAAATGACTGTAATCAATAGGATGAGAACCGGAGCTGTCGCGAAGATTAAATACGGTATTTTTGTAGATTGATTCAATTTCTCCACCTATTCTATTGTTTGATTAAGTGGCAAAAGGGAGTCCAGAAAGTTTTTTACTTTTTGGACATCCCTTTACACCTTGTTATTTCACTAATTTTTCAACTGCTACATCTAAAAACTTAACTTTTGACCACGCTGTACCGCCTTGTGCAAGCGGTGCAATTGTATTGACATGCACGTCACCATTTTTGACTGCTGTTAAGTTCGCGAAGATTGGGTTTGCTTGTAAATCTTCTAAAGCAGTTGGTGCATCTTTATTTTCAGATGTTTCAAATTGTAGGAAGATAACATCTGGATCAAGCTCAGCTAACGTTTCTAGCGTTAGTTCAGCTTGCGCCTCCGCTTTAGTAATTACTTCTGGTACTTGTAATCCTAAATCTTCATATAGTACAGGGTTTAAATAAACGCCTGCTGGATACACATTCATAATTCCACCACGTAAACGAATAACTAACACTTCTTTATCAGCTGCTGTGTCTCCTAACGATGCTTTTACTTCAGTAGCTTTTGCATCATAATCTGCAATAATCTTTTCTGCCTCTGCTTTTTTACCTGCTAGCTCACCGAAAGCTAATAAATTGTCTTTCCAGTTTGTTGAAATATGAGAATAAGGTAAAGTCGTAGCGATTTTATTAAGTGGCGTCATCGTTTCCTCGCCCCACTTAGATGTCCCGATAATGGCATCAGGATCTAATGTTAAAATAGCTTCCGCATTCGGTGTTCTTTTGTCTCCGATTAACGCAGCGCCTTCTAATTCAGTACGTAAATATTGTGGAATTTCGCCAGCTACTTCAAGTACACCTACTGGTTTTACACCGAGTATCGCTGCATCTTCCATCGCTTCTAAACTTGCTGCTACAATATTTTCAACTGGGTTTGGGAAAGTATAATCTGTTCCTAAATAATTGATTGTCATCTCTGTTGCTTGTTCTTCAGCTTTAGAAGTTGTTTGTTCATTCTCAACTACTTCTGTTTCCGCTTCTGCTTCCTTTGCTTCGTCCGATGAATTACATGCTGCTAATGTTAATGCAAGAAGCGCCGCCGCTCCTAATGACCAATATTTTTTCATTTTATTGAAACCTCCTAGAATACTTTTTAATTGATACCGATTATCATTACCATTCGAATTTTAACAAAGTGGTGTATGTAAGTGAATGGACAGAAATACAAAAACTCTGGATTTTTGCCTAAGTTACAAATGTGTCAATTAAAATTAAAAAATAGCATTCCCATGCACTTTTATATGTGCACGGGAACGCTATTCTGGAAAAAATGGATTTTTATCATGGTATTTACGATAACTAGATGGTGACATTTTAACATGCTTCTTAAAAACACGACTAAAATAAAAGCTATCTACATAACCAACTTCTTCAGCCACTTGAGTAATCGAATATGCACTTGTCTTTAACAATTCTTTCGCAAGCCCAATCCGATATTCCGTTAAATATTGTATAGGTGTTAAGCCTGTCAAGCGTTCAAATAAATATGAAAACCTTCTTCGTTCCATACCAAATCGCTCAGCAATTTCACTTACAAAAAGCTCTTCATGATAATGACGGTGTATGTATTCCAAAGCTGCTGTAATCGTATCCATTTTATTGTTATAGCCCTCATTACGTGCTAACAATAAAATGCTTTCAAGCAAATTGAGAAACGTTACTTGCACATGAAATTTAGACATATAATCCGGCTTTGTTTGCTGCTGCATTAAATGTTGAACTTGTTGCTGAATTTTTGAATAATCATCGATCGTCATCATAAAATGCCTGTGTTCCATCTCTTTAAATTGGGACGGTGCATCAACAATTCGATAATGAATTACCGCATACTCCCATGCTTCGTTCAATGTCTCAATTTCTATATCCATTGCAGAACCGGCATGAACAATTGTATGTTCATTCATTTTATATACCGTTTGATTAAATGAGAAATGAGCATGCCCCTTAAGCGGAATCACGATACCACATACACCTTGTGCCGTCTTCCTTCCCCTATCTTTTCTAGCTGCATCCAATTTGCTCGAAAAAACATTGACAAATTGTAGCGTTGCATTCGCATAATACTCTATGATTTGATTCATTGTTAATTCCACAGTTTCACTTCCTATGTTGACTCATCAAATGAAAACGATTATCATTTACACCATTATAACAATTAACAAGAAACGAGGGTAGTAGCTTTTATGAATGAGTTTAGTTTGACATCTACTTTTAATGACACGACATATGACATTAAAGTATACATACCGAAAGAACAAGTACCTACTGATGGATTCCCTATTTATTATGTATTAGATGGTCTTAGTTATTTTAGCTTTGTACAAGATGGCATCCGTTTGCAACAATTAAACACGGCAAAAACAAGTGTGAGTTCAGCTATTGTTGTAGGCATTTGCCATAAGGAAGAGGAAATGCGCCTAAAACGCTTTATCGATTTCACAGCGCCCGCAAAAAGCTTAATCGTACCCAATCATGCAAAAGGAAAATTACCTGATAGTTATGGCGGTGCAGAGAAGTTTTATCAATTTATCGATCAAGAACTCATGCCTGTCATCGAGGCGCAATATCCTGTTAACCGCGAACACCAAACAGTTTTTGGTCACTCTCTTGGTGGCTACTTTGCATTATGGTGTTTATTTACGCATCCTACGAAATTTTCAAATTATATCGCCATCAGCCCTTCGATTTGGTGGAATGGTCAGGAGTTGCTGAACATGGGAAAACATTTTATTGCAAACGGGGCAAATGAACGAAAAAATCGCATTTTCATCGCTGTTGGTGAACGTGAAGGCTTTATGGTCAACGATGCTACTACAATATCATCTCTACTAGCCGATTGTGGCTTAATCACGGAAAGCTATGTAGCACCCGATGAAAACCACGCTTCTGTTGTTCCTACCGTACTCAGTCGTGCCCTTCGATTTTGCTCTAAATGAAAAATGGCAGCACCTTTAAAGATGCTGCCATTTTCATTATAAATATACAATCCCCATTAAAATAACAGCGACGATGATACGATAAATCGCAAATGGTGTTAATTTAATGCGTGAAATTAATTTTAAGAAGAACTTAATCGATACCAGTGCAAAGACGAAGGCACTAATAAAGCCAACCGTATAAAATCCTAAATGGTCCATATTAATCTGGTCCCAGTTTTTCACAAGCGATAAACCACTAGCACCCGCCATAATCGGTACAGCCATAATAAACGTAAAATCAGCTGCTGTTTTATGGTCTAAACCTAATAATACCCCACCTGAAATCGTTGCCCCCGAACGTGAGAAACCAGGCCATAATGATAAACATTGGATAAAGCCGATTTTTAAAGCTTTGCCGTAAGAAATTTGATCTAGTGATGTAATCTTCGGTCGTTTCGGTCCGAATTTATCCGCAATAATCATTAAAAACGCACCGATAAATAAACCGATAATAACCGTTTCAATGCCAAACAAATTTTCATCAATGTAGTCTTCAAATAACACACCGAACACACCTGCTGGAATAATCCCAACAAGTACATGTCCTAAGTTAAAGCGCGTCTTTGCTCGCCCTTCCATTTTATAAAGACCGACTAAGCTAAGCATACGTTTCCACATGACGACGACAACAGCTAGTATGGAGCCAAGCTGAATAACGATTTTAAACGTATTTGCCGAGCCCTGTCCTAAAAACTCTGTTGTTTTTAACCATAAATCATCGACAATAATCATATG
>JBJEFO010000289.1:0-4077 GCA_051874135.1 Lysinibacillus sp. | reverse complement strand
GACACATGGAAATCAACACCTAAAGACGCAGGTGTTTGTAAATCATTTGGCGTATGGTTCATAACAAACCAAGGCTTCGTCTCATCATCAGGCTTTAAGCTTTCCAATGTTTGACGTGATTTATTTGTCATATCCTCTTGCCCTGTTAAATAAAAACGATTTCCAATTAAAATAGTTTCATCGAGTAGCATCGTCACATTAGACGCCTTCATTTCTTCAACAACGAGTGGAATTTCCCCACCGTAGTATTCATGATTACCGAGTACCCCGTACACACCATATGTTGACTGAAGCTGCTTCATTACTTCATGCATGCCGTCCTCAATATACCAAGTTGGATCATCATCGATTAAATCACCTACAAGTAAAATAACGTCTGGCTTTGCTTCATTCGCTTTCTTTACAAACTTTTCTAAGTGCCCTTTATTCGAAAGAACACCTAAATGAAAATCAGAAGCAACAACAACACGTAACGGCTCTCCCTCTTTTTCCACTTCAATCGTCAGCTCACGGGTAACCGGCGTATAAGCATTATATGTGCCAACTGCAAACAACACGACAAGTGCCCCTACCCCAATCGCTCCAGCCCATACAACACTCTTAAAAGGCGTTAACCAGATGATAAGATTAATGATAAGACAAATTAATAAACCATATTGAAGAATAAACATCCAGTAATTTCCGACGACAGCGAGCGGCTTAAGTAGTTCGTGGAAACGTCCTAAAATAAAAGAAAATGATACACCAAAAACGAAAATCCAGTAGAGCGGTTCGAAACGAAAAATATTCAATGCGAGAAGCCACTTTTTTAAGTTCCAACCTAAATAAAACGTAATTCCACTATACATCGCGATGGCAAGCATTCCTATTAATAGTCGCATGTAAAACACGCTCCCTATTTCTATATTTATCTATCGGAAAAATTATAACAGAAGGTGACTGCTTTGTACTAAACAAACTCAAAGAAGCGCCCCCTGTTTCCAGAAGGCGCTTCTTACTACACTGTATTTACTCTTACTGTTACTTTAAATAAATCACCATCTACGTCCAGCTTTAGTTGGCCGCCGTGCAAATCAATAATTGATTGTGCAATGGCAAGACCAAGTCCCGAGCCTTCCGTATGGCGTGACGTATCCGCGCGTTTAAAGCGCTCTGTTAATTCCTCGATATTTTCACCGAGCTCGTATTTTGCAACATTTTTTATAGAGAACTCTGCCACGCCTGACACCACTTGAAGCGATACGTATACACGTGTTCCTTCTAAGCTATATTTACGGGCATTCACGAGTAAGTTATCGACAACACGCCACCACTTTTGTCCATCTACCTCTGCATAAATTGGCTGTTCATGAATTGCCACACGTAAATCTAGTCCTGCCGCTTTGAAATCTTCTTCATGCTCCCCAGCAGCTTGCTGTAACATTTGCGCTAAATCTACTCGTTGCTTCAAAATTTCAATATTGCCACTCGCCATTTTCGATACTTCGAATAAATCTTCAATTAATGTTTTGAGCTTCGCTGATTTTTTATCTAAAACATCAACATACTTTTTTCGTTCCTCTTCCGTTAAATCTTTATTTTTCAGTAAATCTGTATACGTAATAATCGATGTTAACGGTGTACGTAAATCGTGACTCACATTCGTAATGAGCTCTGTTTTTAAACGCTCACTTTTCGCACGCTCTTTGACCGACTGCTCAATACCACGGCGCAAATCATTTAAGCTTTCCGCGTGCTTCGCAATAGGCGACTTCCCTTTTACGTCAATAGCACTCGTTAAACGCCCTGCCGCCATATCTTCTGTTTGTTTCATAACACGGTTTAGGTAGCCCATGCGTTTAAAGTAGATATACATGACTGGCAGTAAAACGAATAACACGAGCGGTACGTAAAGTAATAGTAGGAATGGTTGTATTAAGACACCACCAAAACCAAGCCCTGCAAGGAAAAAGACGATAAACATCGCCATCGTTTGCTTACCGATTGATTTATTTAAAAATGACTCTCGAATCGCCACCACTGTGCGGATAATAATTGAATTTTCTTCACGTAAACCTTCTTTTTGGATCGCATCATACATCCAAATCCCCGTCAAAATCATCGCACTCATACAGAGAAAAGCAACAATATACTCAAACAATTCCCCTGAAAATGAAATGAATCGATGTCCTTCATCAAACCAATAAGCTATATTTTTAATACGATACGGGAAATTTTCTAAAAAACTAAGGAAGAAGAAACTAGCGACAATCGGAAACGCTAACCGCATATCCATCGGTAGTTTTGCAAACCGTTGTTCTACGTTTGGTAGCGTATTAAATATCGCTCGATTCGGCTTCCAAACCGTCATCAACAATATAGCTGCTATAATGCCTATTGCTGTCAATGTGTATAAAGTCCATTGCTGTACTGTAAAAGCTTGCTTTTCTTGTTTTATATATTGCTGTTTCAAAATCGATTTAGACAGCAAAATTTCCCCTACAACTTGAATATCCGGTGATTGTAAATATAATTCAACCGAATGTATACCTGGTTGCCCTCTTGTATAGTCATTTAACGATAGGTCATGCCCTCCATCGATATACCATTCTTCATTTTCTTTGTAAGTTAATCGATTTAATAACGCACCATTCATAGCACGCTCATACGTATTGCCAAACTGATCTGTTAGTTTATAACCAAAGTATGGGTAACGCTCTTCAAATTGCTTTTTACGTTGGTTATATGTTTTTTCAAACTTGGCCAATGCTTCGTTTTTAATCGTTAAGATTTTTTCTTTGACTACTTCATCACTTTCAAAGTTTTTGCGAATTTCTTGCATTTTGTCATCGCGCTCTTTTTCGTACATCGCACGATCCTCTGTAGTTAACCCTGGATCTGCTAGTAAATCTTCATATTGAGAACGCACATTTTCTAGCTGTGACGAAAGTGACCCGTAATATTCACGATAATAACTAATTTCCTCTTCTGTCACCGTAATCTGTTTTTTCGCTTCTTCAAAATCAATCGGATTCAGAACGTAATACTGTAAGTCATCCATAAACTCTTGTTGTTCTTGCTGTATCACATCCGAATCAGCAAAATCTTTCCCGATGATAGCTGGGCCATTTACTAATAAATTCATCCCTGCTATCGCTACAATAAATATAAGAAAAAGTGTGAGGAATAATTTATTTTTCATTTCATATTCCTCCTAAAATAACATTTTTATTAGCTTAATCGTGTCCATTAAATCGTTATTAATCCACTGCCAAATATACTCCCCGATATAGAAAAATCCAATAACAGCAGCAATTAAGCTACATGCCGTACACGTACACAGCAGTTTACTTTTCAATTTTGTACCCAAGTCCCCACACCACTTTCAAGTAACGTGGATTTTTCGGATCGGCTTCGATTTTTTCACGGATTTTTCGAATGTGTACGGCTACGATATTTTCAGCGTTATACGCCTCTTCATTCCATACAAGCTCATAAATTTCACTAATGGAAAAGACACGCCCTGCATTTTTTAATAGCAACTCTGTAATTTTATATTCGATTGGTGTCAGCTTTACTGGTTCCCCATCTACCCGTACTTCCTTTGCTTCTGGGTGGAGGGTTAAGCCGCTCACTTCCTCTTGCTTTTTGTACGTGCCGAGCTCCGTATAGCGTCGCAATTGACTTTTCACCCGCGCCATGAGCTCTAACGGATGAAATGGTTTCGTTAAATAATCATCCGCTCCAACCGAAAGTCCGTGAATTTTATCCGTATCCTCTGCCTTCGCACTGAGCATAAGTATCGGGATATTACGCTCCTCACGAATTTTAAACGTTGCCGTAATGCCGTCCATTTTCGGCATCATAATGTCCAAAATAATTAAGTGTACGTCATTCTCTTCTAGTAGCTGTAACGCTTCCTTACCATCCGCTGCCTTTAACACATTGTAACCATCGTTCTTTAAATAAATCTCAATCCCGTCACGAATATCTTGATCATCATCCGTGACAAGCACAGTTAGCTTGCTCACCGTCAACACCTCACTGCTTTTTCTTATAATCATATCGTAAAACATAAAAATTAGTTTTCTATTAGGA
>JBJEFO010000288.1:0-2442 GCA_051874135.1 Lysinibacillus sp. | reverse complement strand
CGAAAAGCGTTTTTCGTGGGTTCAGCTTTGTTAGTTATGTTAAAATGTCAAAAGAAGCTTGAAGGAAAAGAGGATATACTTTGCATATAAATGAAATCATTGTCGTAGAAGGGAAAGACGATACAACCGCTATTAAACGTGCGGTTGGTGCGGATACTATTGAAACAAACGGTTCGGCAATTTCAGAGGAAACGCTTCGTCGTATTGAACATGCTCAAAACAAGCGCGGTGTCATTGTATTTACAGATCCAGACTACCCTGGTCGGCGCATTCGAGCTATTATTGAAGAGCGCATTCCAGGGGTCAAGCATGCATTTTTAGCAAAAGAAAAAACGATTGCGAAAAATGGAAAAGGCTTAGGGATTGAGCATGCTAGTGATGAAGATATCCGTATAGCTCTTCGCAATGTGTATACAGTAAATACAAGTGAGCATTATGAGGAACAAATAACACTAGAAGATTTGATGTTAGCAAAATTAATTGGACATCCACAGTCAAAGGAACGTCGTAAAAGATTAGGTGACATTTTAAATATTGGGATGACGAATGGCAAGCAACTACATAAGCGTCTTATTATGTTTCAAATTACAGTGGAACAATTTGCCGCAGCTGTAGCGCATATAGATCAGGAGGACAAGCATGTATAAAGATATTGCGACACCGATTCGCACGAAAGAAATTTTAAATAAATATGGATTTTCATTTAAGAAAAGCCTAGGACAAAACTTTTTAATTGATCCGAACATTTTACGTAACATTGTCAGTCACGCAAACTTAACGGAAGAAAGCGGTGCTATTGAAGTAGGACCAGGAATTGGTGCATTGACAGAGCATTTAGCACGCGCGGCAAAAAAAGTAGTGTCGTTTGAGATCGACCAACGATTGCTTCCTGTTTTAGAGGATACGTTGAGCCCATACGATAATGTAAAAATTGTACACTCAGATATTTTAAAAGCAGATGTCGTAAAGGTTATCGAAGAAGAGATGCCAGGTATTAACGATATTATGGTTGTAGCTAATCTTCCTTACTATGTAACAACACCGATTTTAATGAAGTTATTAAATGACCGTCTACCAATTCGAGGATTTGTTGTGATGATGCAAAAAGAGGTAGCAGATCGAATTACAGCAAAGCCAGGGACAAAGGAATACGGTTCATTATCAATCGCGATTCAATATTACTGTAAAGCTGAGGTAGCGATGATTGTACCAAAAACGGTATTTATGCCGCAACCAAATGTAGATTCAGCCGTTATCCGTTTAATCAAGCATGACAAGCCACCTGTAACAGTAATAAGTGAAGATTTTTTATTCGAGGTAACACGTACATCATTTGCACAACGTCGTAAAACGATATTAAATAACTTGCAATCAGGTCTTCAGGACGGTAAGAAAAAGAAAGAAATGATCATTGCTGCATTAGAAGCGAGTGGGATTGAACCTACACGTCGAGGTGAAACATTAACGATTGAAGAGTTCGGACGTTTAGCGGATGCCTTGTATCCTAATTTTTCTAAACAATAATAATATAAAATTCACACAAATTTCGCTATTTTTTAAAAAGAAAAAGTTGACGGGAATAATTGTGTGATGATAAAATATTATATTTTATTGACTAATTGGGCGGTTTGTGATATACTTCTTAAATAGTGAGGTGTATGCGAAAATGCCAAAAACGTTAGCTGACATTAAAAAGTCATTAGAATGTCATTTGGGTAAACGTTTGCAATTAAAAGCAAACGGAGGTCGCAAGAAAACAGTTGAGTGCGAGGGTGTACTAAGCGAAACTTATCGTGCAGTATTCGTTGTCGAACTTGACCAAGAAGACAATTCGTGTAAACGTGTGTCTTACAGCTACACAGATATTTTAACCGAAGCAGTAGAAATTACTTTTTTAGATGACACAATTGCTGTCGCTAAATAAGAGCTAGTTTTATTTATATGATTTAGATGAAGCACTCATTAGCGGATGGGTGTTTTTCATTTTTACAGGACTTATCTTATTGGTAACTTTTTGAAAAAGTATAATGCCTATGCTTCTCCACATACTATGGGCGTCAACCAGACTTTCAAAGGAGGTTAATAAGCATGGCTAAAAATAAGATCATGTCGCAACGTCTAAAAGAAGAGATTGCCAAAGAACTCGGATTTTATGATGTCGTAGAAAAAGAAGGTTGGGGCGGGATTAAATCTCGCGATGCCGGAAATATGGTCAAGCGTGCTATTGAAAAGGCAGAGCAAAGTTTAGCTAACGCGAACCAAAAAGAAAAGTAAGGTTGACAGGATTAAGAATCCCTCTCGAAAAAATCGAGAGGGATTTTTCAATGGATAGGAAAGTATAAGTTTTTAAGGAAATACACAAAGATGCGACATCACTCCGCACTATTTGGCGCGAAATGTGTTTTTCTAAGTTATTTAGGGAATTTAATTCATTTTAATTTT
>JBJEFO010000287.1:0-2444 GCA_051874135.1 Lysinibacillus sp. | reverse complement strand
TTTATCATTCACTTAGCTGAATAGCTCCTCTTGTTTCTACTATTGTGTTTTCCCTTTTCTCTTTTCTAAATAAAAGTAAACTTACTAATATTATTAATATGATAATGCCTATAACAACATACCCCACACTATTTAAAGCGTTGGCAGTTGCAACTGTAGGATCAGATACTAGACTTAATTGTCGTTCGCTCATAAAACCATAAAGGGCTAATCCAAACGAGGAACCTAATGGGACCCCTAAATCACGGAACATTGTGAATGTACCCGATCCAGTCCCTTTTAAGTTAGTTGGTACCGATAGAATGACAATTTTCATTAAAGCCGGATTTAGAAGTCCAGTACAAAGTCCAATAACGCCAATTGTCAGAAGAAGATAAATATAATTTGAATCTGTTGAAATAAGTGTATACATAATCGAACCAAAAATTCCAATAAGTCCTCCACCTAAAATGACAAGCCTTGGATTATAACGATCAATTAATAGTCCTGATACGAAATTCCCTACAATTGAGAGTGAATAGTTTATTGTCGTAATTAACCCGACTTCGGTTGGTCCCCACCCTACGCGGCTCGCAGTGTAAAATGCTAACGCATAGTTTAATGCGATAGTTGCAAACGTAAGAAGTATCGCAATCATCGAAGGAACATATATTCCACGGCGTTTCAATATTTGAATATCTACTACAGGGTTTATTGCTTTTCTTTCTGCTAAAATTAACAATACAAAACCAACAATACCTATTGTAATAACTGTCAATGTCACGGTTGAAACCAAGCCAAAATTACTAACTAAAATCGGTATAGAAACGAGTGAACAGATTGCTAATAATAGCGCAAATGCCCCTTTAAAATCAATTTGTTGCTTTTGTCTTACAGTAGTTTTTGGTATTACAGCTATTATGATAAATAAACCTATAAATGAACTAACACCACTAACCCAATAAATAATTGGCCAATTATATAATTCCATTAGAAAACCAGCAATAATGCCACCAGAAGCTGCTCCCACTGCACCTGTAATACCTAAATAGGCAATTGCCTTTCCACTTTTTGTTTCATCAAACAACTCCGAAATATATGCAAAAACAGTTGGAAAGATACATGCATAGCCTACCCCTTGCAAAAATCGAGCAAATAAAAAAATAACATAATTTGGACTTAAAGCTGCTAAAAATTCAGAAAAGGTAAAAATAATCAATCCTACAACCAGTATTTCTTTACGCCCAATTTGGTCACCTATTCTACCCATAAGTGGTGAAAAAACTACAGCCGCTGCATAATAGGCAAGCGTTATCGATCCGGCAAAAGTAATTGATACGCCAAAATGTTCCGTAATAAATGGCATTGCTGGTGTCTGAAATGCTGCCGCTTCAATCACTACAAATACGCTAAATAAAAGCACGAAATAAGTAAACCAAGGTGATTTTGTTAGACTCATAACGATTCCTCCCTTGTTAACTAAATTATTTCTTTCAAAACAAACGATTTCAAGAATAGGTAGTAAAGTAGCTGTAATACGTTGGATTTCTAGGAACTCACTAATCTTTTACATAAACTAATAGCTAACTAATTCACCATTATATGAATTCCAGAACTGAAAGCGCTCACATCCCTTTTGAAACAGATTTTATTAAATTATACTTTTATTAAAAAATATAAAAAATATTCAATTTACCGTATAAAGTTGCACTTTAAACAAAATCGTTAATAAAGTTGTATAAATCTAATTTTTAAAAACGAATGCTACAATCTGTTCATATACTTTTTCCGTAATTTATGGCAAGATCATAAACTTATTTTTGTTAATGTTCGATAGTATCAATAATAAAAAGGGTCTAATTTAAATCTCCATGCTTTAAATTAGACCCTCACTTATTTAATTGTAGCTTTTTAATTCACTTACCAAGTCTTCCATCATCCGCTCATCCATCGGTCCAATTACTTCTTTAAAAATCCTTCCTTCCGGGTCGATCATATAGCTTGTTGGAATAGTAATGATGTTGTATTGTTTCCCTACTACATCCGCTTCATCTAATAAAATCGGGAAAGTTAGCCCAAAGTCATTTACAAATTGCTTCACTGCGTCTATCCCTAAATCCATACTCGTTAAATTTACCGCTAGCATTGCAACATCAGGGTGCTTTTCATAAAAGCTTTGCATATGGGGCATCTCTTCTTTACACGGACCACACCATGAGGCCCAAAAATTTAATATAACAATTTTCCCTTTATAATCAGATAAGCTCACTTGTTCGCCCTGCAAAGTCGTTAGCGTAAAATCTTGTGCATATTTTATTTCACCATTTACTTCGATTTCCTCTTCTTGTATTTCATTGACCGTATTTTGTTGTTGTAATGGAGTTGCTGGTATTAATTCCGTTTCATTCGTTTTTTCAGTTTTTATAAAGTTTATGGCTACAATAAGTACTAGTAACGTCAAAATA
>JBJEFO010000286.1:0-10667 GCA_051874135.1 Lysinibacillus sp. | reverse complement strand
TTGATCTGTCATCTGGTTTCGGATACTTTGAATTCGGCATGTTGACCTCCTAAATGGCATTTCAGTAATACAAATTAGTTTGGATTTTTTTATTGCATCTATGCATGAGTCATTAAAGTTTTTCCCTAATATTTTTCCCGATATAAACTAGTAAACAGTAAAAAAGACGATTTAGAAGTGCTCCTTCGCGTATTTCTAAATCGTCTCTATATACTTTCTTGTTAAATCAGTTGATAAAAAAGACCGTGCTGTGTGCAGTACCAGAGCAGCGTTCCATGTTTACGTTTAGGTAGTCTTGTTTGCAATGCCCATTCTGGATACTGCTTAATAACTTGCACTTGATCTCCTGTGGCAAATGCTATAAATGAGATGTAATGATCTTTATTCATTGGATGATTGCTTGAAATAAACCATTCATTTTCCACCTGTGAAACCTCTAGTTTTTCTTCATCTATCGCTTTTGTCGGTACTAGTTCAGCCAGCTTTCTGCCACAACAAGAAATTGTTGCATTACCTGTTGATAAGACAATATTATGACAAGATGGGCACACAAAATATTTCGATTTTTTCATATTTCCTCCTACGAAATCATTGACAGTAAGTTTACCATTAAGAATATCTTCTATGTTTACACCTAAAAGGGAAGATAATTCCTGTAATAAAGAGATATCTGGGTAGCCTTGACCACGCTCCCATTTCGAAATGGTACGGTCTGAAAGGTTCATAAGTTCAGCTAGTTGTTTCTGTGTATATCCCTTTTCCTTCCGCAATTTTAAAATCAAATGACCAATTTTACTACTATTCATCTCTTCACCTCCTGATACATTTATCTTAATTGGTACGAACCTCACCGACAACAAACGCTTCGTAGAGTATTGCATATACAAACACAGCTATCCCTAATATATTGTGGGTGAATAGCTTTTCTTATTTACTCGTTACTCAATATGTTGGGTATTAACTTTAGCATAAAACCACCAATTTTGCGCACATTACATTAGCAAATCGGAGGTGAAATACGATGGCAAAGAAAAGGAAAACTAGCTTCAAAAAGAAGAAAAAGGAAACGAAGGATACGAATATTCGGGAAGAATATTCAAAAGAGTTTAATCAAGTAATTCATAATAATCCACCCGAAAAAGTGACAAAGCAGCGAGGGACATAGCAAAAGGCCTTCGCTCTATCACAATAGAACGAAGGCCTTTTTATCCTAAACAGTTTAGCATTTATTAAAACCAAAAATATTGCGTATAAAAATTTAGCTCTGTTTCATACTACTAGAGATTTCACTTCTAATCCAAATGACTAGGAGGGTTAACCCGATGAGTGCGAATGATCGTTATCTCTGAAGGACCACCAAAACTGAATAAAGCTAAAGCACAATTTTCTTCTGAAAATTAATGCGAAAGCGAGGCAGTGTGTCATGGAGGATGAAAAGTAAGTGGTAATCAGACCCGGAAAGAAATTTCCGGGTTTCTTTTCTTATTTACAAATCGTCCTTATTTTCACCGTCTTGATTTAATGAAAACAGTAATTTTTCTGCTTCATTTTTTAGTTGGACAAGATTGGCTGCTTCTTGAACTAGTTTTTCCATCGTACTTAATTCATCATCGCTAATTTCAACTAGCTCTTCAAACATTTCAACGGATTCTCGAGAAATGAATTCAATGTCCTTCATTGAGGTCATAATTTGCTGAGAACTTGAAGATAATTCTTCTGTACTTGCAGATGAATTCGCATTATTTTCAGCAATAATTTTTGTAATATCTACAATCTTTTCAAACATTGTTCCAATTTCTAAAATCGTTGTATTCGTTTGGGCAAATTCTTCTGTTCCTTGCTTCATTGATTTTACAACTTTGTCCGTCTCTTCTTGAATATTTTTTACAATATTCGCAACCTCAAAAGCCGATTCACTAGACTGTCCAGCTAATTTACGTACTTCATCAGCAACTACGGCAAATCCTTTACCGTGTTCACCTGCACGGGCAGCTTCGATTGCTGCATTCAATGCTAATAAATTAATTTGCTCTGAAATCCCAGTAATTACTTTAACAATCGTACCAATTTCGTGTGATTTTTCACCAAGTATATTAATCGCATCAAATGTTACATTAATTGTTTTATTAAATTGCTCCATTTTGGCCATCGAATCTTTTAGCTTTTCGTTACCTTCTTGTGTCAATTCTAACGTCGTATTTGATTGTTCTGAAATTTGGTTCGATCTAATAGATAGTTCTTCAATAGCTTCTGTCATGTCTTCGATTGATGTAGAACTCTCTTCAGTAGCTATCAATTGCTTCTTTAACCCTTTACCTACTTCGTCAATTGCGGCCCTTACGATATCAGCCTTCTCCGCTGCATATTCACCATGTTCAGAAAGTTTTTCCGCTTTGCCATTAACATTTTTTGCAAACAGCTGAAATTGGTCTCTTACGTGATTTTCCGATACATCTTTCATTACGTCTATCCCCCCATTATTTAGAGGTGACTGACGTTTAAGTGAAAAATATCCGTAAGCAAAATACAAAGATGTACATAATAAAACAACAATAATTCCTAACATAACCGCTTCCATGAAATAAAATCTCCTATTCTACTAACATTAAGGCGAAATTTTAAAGCTCTTTTACAATGATGTAAATTCCATCAGCAACAGTTGCTGGAATACTTTTTAAGTGCTCATTGTCTTCATATTTGTGAACAATAAAGTTACCTTCTGCATCTACATATTTTGTCAGACCGTGATACTTCTCCATCACACGCATTGACTTTGGATTTGTCGCTTCACCTAATACAAGCCTTAAGCCTGCTGCAGCTGCTTTTTTAATTAGTATGTCTCCTAACTCTTGAACGATATCATGACGATTATGCTCAGCAATGACACCTAATAAAAATAGATGCAGGATTTCTCCATCTTCCATCTCTTTACCATAGCGTTTTTTATAATCATCTAGGAAACGAATATCGATATCCTCTAATACACGCATCACAATATTCAGATCAGCAAACGTACCGTTATAAATATCGCCTTCGAGTATTTCAAGGGCATTAGTATCTCCAACGAGTGCCCCTACTACATTTTGCTCTTCATCTAGCGCAACAGCACAGTAGCCTAGGTGAACATTTGTCTCGATATATTCCTTCGTAAATTGATAGAAATCTTCATAAGATAAATTTAAAGCATACCCAACAATCGGTTCTTGCACTAATTTGCCCGCAACATCTACACCAATAAATGTTCTTGCTAAACATGCTGCTGCCTTTTCGATTAATTCTGGTTGATCCTTTGTAAGAATTTCATATGTATATAATTTCTCTAAAGTTGTTTGCATAATAAAGTTCCTTTCAAATGTCATTTTAGTTGTTAAAAGACTAACGCATAGCTAATTGTGAAACATGGTCAACGATTGTTCCTGGGAAGTCAACCGTCTCTAAAGCATTTCGTACTTGCACATAGGCAATTTTAGAAGACGGATTGACGATGAAAATATCTTTGAACCCTAGTGTTGTATAAAACATCAATGTCGGACCTAGCTCTGCCGAAATCTTCGAAGGAACAGGTGATTGGTAAGTTGCATCCACTACAAACGTATATGAATTTTTTTGTACTTTTGCCACCGTCTCTTGCAAATCCTTTAAATAGGCCTCTACAGTATCTGCTTTAAGAAATCCTATTACTTGAACGTGTACTTCTTTCTTGGCTTCATAAATTGCCATTTTATATTTTGGCTTATCAACAACTAACATCTTTAATCTCCTTTTCTATAATCCTCCAGAATTTATTTGTAATATTTGTATGTTTTCTACAGAGACTAATACATCCATTACATATTAGCGAAATTATTTTAATTACTTCGCTTTCAATACTTCTGTTTACACTTGCCCTATCAACGCTGCAAAATAAAACAGCTACTCCTATACAACGATAAGAATAGCCAAATAAACATTTTATGTTGGCAACCCGACAATCATGATCCAAATGGATTTTAGACTCGTAGCTTTGCGTCCTTATCTTTCAATAAGTTTGCCTTTTCAATTTTAAAAAAGTAATATTACTTCGAAATTGATATTCTAGTATATCATTATAAATATTTTGTAATATTTTGTCGATACTGGTCAATTTTATCCAGTCGAAACGTAGGGATGAAAAGAGTATTTTTTACTCTTTTATTCCATTTTTACAACTCTTTTCATTATTATTTACTTATATATTTTTTTACTATACAAGGAAAAATTTTATTTTTATTTTACATAAAGAGGAAAATAAGTATTATTATCCGAGTTACTTCACTTTTTATACATCTATATACTTATGAGAAAAGACCGTTATATAATTTTCTTAAAGAGCAAGTACACTAAAATATATGATTATTAAGATTTGGATATTAAGTGTTCCTTATATAAATTACCGCTCAATATAATACGGGGGAAACTATAGTAAAAGCAGACGGCTATCTAGAGGTGCATACTTGCACTTCTAAACCGTCTGCTTTTTTATGTTTCAATATGGTCTATCCCTGATAAACACTGTCGCATGTTTCAGCGGCTGGTTCATAAAAACAATGTTGCTTATATTGACCAGCAAAAGGTTGACCATACCACGTCGGTGGGCACTCCCCAAATGGATTAAAATACCAAAGGGCATATTTAGCCGGGAATTCTCTCCAATAATCCAAATTCTGTTTTGCTAATTTTTTTTCAGACTCTCTCGCTCTTTGATAAAATAAATTACCTTTTTGCACAGCCTCAAAAGAATAATTGCCTCCTTGCACTTGATAAATGACCTGTTCAATTGTTCTTACATCATTAAAGTCTAAACAAGTTGCTACCGCACGATTAACAATTACATTTCCTACGTATAACATCCCTTGTTTTCCTTCACCTTCAGCCTCTGCCCTCATCATCCTTGCCATAAGGTCAATATCTGCATCTCGGTATTTTACTCTTGGCATTTTTTTCACCTCAAAATATGATATGAAAAAATACAGCTTTAGTTCAGTCTCATATGCATTTCTGTTCATTTAAAGCGCAATAAATTCTACCATCCGCCTTCAATCAACATTATTTGCTTCAAAGTTATCAAGCACTGCGCGAACTTCATCCGTTGATTTTGTGTTCATTAATTGATTTCTTAATTCACCGGCTCCACGGAATCCTTTAACATATATTTTGAAGAAGCGATGTAGCGCTGTAATTGAACGTGGCAATTCCTCTGAATATTTATCCTGTAAATCAAGTTGCAATCTTAAAAGACCAAGGTACTCCTCCGTGCTATGCTCTTTCGGCTCTTTTTCAAAGGCAAATGGATTTTTAAAAATACCACGTCCAATCATTACACCATCAATACCGTATTTTTCAGCAAGCTCTAGACCTGTTTGACGGTCAGGAATGTCACCATTAATTGTTAGTAATGTGTTTGGTGCAATGCGGTCACGTAGCTTTTTAATTTCCGGAATCAGCTCCCAGTGGGCATCGACCTGACTCATTTCCTTTCTTGTACGTAAATGAATAGAAAGGTTCGCAATATCTTGTTTTAAAATGTGTGTTAACCACTCTTCCCATTCGTTTATATCTTTGTAGCCAAGTCTTGTTTTCACACTTACAGGCAGTCCTCCTGCTTTTGCTGCTTGGATCAGTTCTGCAGAAACATCCGGGCGGAGAATAAGACCGCTCCCTTTTCCTCGCGTTGCCACATTCGGCACTGGACAGCCCATATTAATATCGATACCTTTAAAGCCCATCTCTGCCATACCGATACTCATCTGACGGAAATAATCCGGATTATCCCCCCAAATATGTGCTACCATTGGCTGCTCGTCTTCTGTAAAAATTAAACGACCGCGCACACTTTTTTGTCCTTCTGGATGACAATAGCTATCAGAATTCGCGAACTCTGTAAAAAACACATCAGGGCTACCAGCTTTCGCTACAACATGACGAAACACAACATCCGTCACATCTTCCATTGGTGCAAGTACAAAAAACGGGCGCGGTAAATCACGCCAAAAATTTTCTTTCATCATTAAATTCAAGTCCTCTCGTTATGCATTACAGGGATACACTTATCCCAAATTAAAAAGCGATTAATCATCGCTGACTTTAAGTAATTAAATCATTATTATAGTATAACCTAGCTCTTTTAATTTATCTTCACACAATGTTTTATAACGTAATTTTTACAGCAAGTGTGAAATTTTTTTACGTTACATCTTTGAAGTAAAAATTTTTTTCTCGAAAAAGCCCAATTGGCAGGATTGATATACGACTTAATTCTAAATAAATGTCACTTCATAGTTCTATAGTCTCTTTTGACACTTATTTCAAAATAAGTTGTATACGAATCCTGCTAATTCGATGATTTAGCTATAAAAAATTTAGGATGCGATTTGTTTGATAAAAATTTAAAGATGACTGCGAATTTTTCATCAAAAAAAAATCAGTATAGCTGTTTTTTAATAATGATAAATCAATAAGACTAATTTTGGTCATGATACATTTTTTCTAAAAACTTCATTTCCCATCAAAAAACATGCCCATTCGTAAATATTTTCGCTCTCCAGACGAACAAATTATTTAGTAAATTTCTCTCTTTTTTATCACAAGAATTATTTGTCAAGTGCTTTTTTCCGAATAAAAACGTTCATTTTCCAATAAAAATAGAGGTTATTTGGCTAATTTCTTAGCAAAATCGGGGCTAATTTTAATGAAATAGAAAAAGAGGCGTCCTAATGAAAGGATGCCTCTTTTTATCGTTACATCATTAAAATTAAAGTTTTACGATGTTTGCTGCTTGTGGTCCACGTTGACCGTCTTCTACTGTAAACTCAACTTTTTGACCTTCTTCAAGTGATTTGAAGCCTTCACCTTGGATAGCTGAGAAGTGTGCGAATACGTCTGCTCCGCCTTCAACTTCGATGAAACCGAAACCTTTTTCTGCGTTAAACCATTTTACTGTACCTTGTGTCATTTAAATGACCTCCATTAATTGTAATTTAATAAGATCTAATTTCTTCCAAAAGAAAAAAATTCACATATTACAAAAAGTACCAACCAAAACACGAATACTCTTTGTAATAGGTGAATTTATTGTTTTTCTTGTATACCGTCTTATTAAATTCAGTATACAACAAAAATTTTCATTTGTCTAGTACAAAAGGAAATTCCAAAAAGCAGTGATAGTAAGCAAATAAAACGGGAAAGATGATAGTATAGTTTTTCTGAAGTAAAGAACCCCCTGAAAGTGGTGTAAAGATGCTGGAATTTATGAAAGATATACTCATTATCTTTGCAAGAATATTAACTATTTTACCTTTGTTATTATTTATCACCCTATTTATGGGGAAACGAGCAATTGGAGAGCTACCTGTATTTGACTTTTTAATAGTCGTCATATTAGGAGCACTTGTTGGCGCTGATATCGCTGATCCTAATATTAAACATTTACCGACTGCTATAGCTATCATTTTCATCGGAATTTTTCAAAGGATTGTTGCAAACTGGAAAATATCTAATCGGAAAATAGGTAAATTAATAACACTTGAACCAACTGTCGTTATTCAAAACGGTAAGCTTATTCATAAAAACTTAAAGAAAATTCGATATTCTATTGATAATATCCTTCAAATGCTTAGAGAAAAAGATGTATTCGATATTAATGAAGTAGAGACTGCAATTATCGAAGGGAACGGGGCTTTGAGTGTATTAAAAAAATCACATAAAAATCCCGTGACGCGAGAAGATATGAACATTATAAAAACAACATCTTCAATTGCCTTTCCCGTTATTATAGAAGGAACTATTTACTCTGACGTGCTCGAGACTGTTAATTTAAATGAAGCATGGTTAATGCAGCAATTATCCGAGCAAGGCGTTAATGATATAAACAATGTTTTTTTTGCCTCTATAAATCGCCATCTTGAACTACATGTTTCTTTAAAAAATGAAAATAACATAACTATTCCACCTATAAAACACTAATTAGCACATTTATAAAGAATGCTCGGTTCTATTTAGACACCGAGCTAATATTTTTTGAGTACACAAGGCGACCGCTAATTATAAATGATTTTATATGTTAAAGCTGTTTTTTCAAAATGATTTCTAATATTCTAATCCTGCAATGCCAAAGCCTCCAGGTCCAGCATGGGTTGAAATCATTGCCCCGGCTTGCATCCACTTTACGTTTTCGAAACCTATTTCCTTTGCACTTTTCTCTATTTGTCTCTTAATACTTTCATCAAGTCCGATAGAATAAATTAAATACAGCTGTTTTCTATCAATATTGTATTGATTTAAATAATCTTGCATTAATTTTTCCGCTACAATGCTCATATTTCCGCGATATTTCCTCGTTGAAACAAGCTTGCCACCCTGTAATTCAATGCATGGCTTTATTTTTAACAATGCCCCTCCAATGTACGCAAGGTTACTTACTCGCCCACCCGCTCGCAAAAAATCTAAACTACCAGGAAGGAAAGCTAGCCTTGCTTTCGGAACGACTGACTCTATTTTTTCTATTAGTTGAATATGACCGATAGAAGGCTCTTCTTCAAGCAACTTGGCCGCGTACAATACGATTGCCCCTAATCCACCTGTCACGTTTAGCGTATCCACTAAGTAAAGGTCTTCGAAATCTTCGGTTGCAATTAACGCACTTTGAAAAGAAGCAGATGCTTTTGACGTATAACCAATGTGAATAATGATACTATCAGGAAAATCTATTCTAATTTTCGTAAATAAATCATGATATTCCTGTACATTTGTTGCTGCTGTAGATGGTATTTTTTTAGTACGACTATAATAATCAAAAACTTCCTCTACAGATAGCTCACCATCTAAATAATCCTTCCCATCCATGATGACGTGCATCGGTACTACTTGAATTTGATATTTTTCAACCAAGTCTTTCGGTAAATCCGCTCCACTTTCTGTCGATAAAATAATCCTTCTCATTGTACATTCCTTCCAACTAACGCAGCTGTTCCTACGTATTTGTTATAATTTATCCCGCATTAACGGGCAGCAAGACTCCCACTGATTGAAGTTTCACTTTATTTTTAATATACACTAAAACGGGCGTTTATGCATGAATATTCAGAAAACTTATTTTCAAAATGGAATAAGCCATTAATCCCCATACAAAAAGCCCTATCTCATCCATTTTCCAGATAAGATGGGGCTTAGTTTTATGTCCAAACAACCATTAACGCGAGTGCTGAGCTTGGGTAAAAAGTAAAAATTGATGTGGTACGTTACCTAATGAACTTCACTAACCTGTTATAACATTTAAATACGCATTAACGCGCCATTAGGCTTCGGTAACTCTTGAGCTGTTATATTGTTTTTCTTGCAAAAGTATTTAAAAAATTGCTGTGCCATCTCTCGTTCCTTTGGATCACTTTTCAATGAAACTATACGAAGCAAGATTTGGGCCATCCATGTATTATCAAAATAACGGTGTTTACCTGAATTCCATGTCATTTTTTGAGGAGATTTTTCATTTACATAATATTCCCAGAAAAGCATCTGATCCGATTCCTGTTCTGTTAGTTGAAGTCTGTATTTTGAATGGGCAGGAATATACCCATCTTCACAAAGCTTACCGATAAAATCCTCTTCCACCATATAGAACCCTATAATCCGTCTGTCCTTTTCATGCTTATCGGAATCTAATGCAGTTAACAGGACAGCGCTATTTGGGAACAAGCGGATCGGTTTGCTTGGTTTCCCCTTGTTAATGCCGCTTTTTGTTGTACCAGAAAAAACCTTCCACTCTGAAAAAGTTCTACTTTGCTCTTCTGTATCACACCAAAAAACCAATTGTGATTCGGAATGAAGTTTATGATTTTTCATAAGTTTTTCGTGTTCTAAGCGCAATTCTCGATTTTTTCGTTGTAATTTTTCTTCCTCTTCCCGCTTCCATTTTGCCTCTTTTTGTTCTAGCTCCTTTTTTTGTATAATCTTTTCGATTGCATTAGCATCACTTTGATTATGCAGTTTTAGGTGCTTTCCAAATGCATCAGGGTAAATAAACTTTTTATTTTCCGCTGCGAAATGTATTTCAATACTAGAGTCATTATGTTTAACTATACTACCTATTCCAAATTGCTTATGTGTAACCTTTTTATTGATTAGATTCATCATCCTAGTCCTCCTTGTAGAATAAAAATGTGGTTACTATTAAATAGTAACTTTGTAATTTATTCGACTAACTTCCTTTAAAGTTCACACAACTGTTTATATCTTTGCTTTATTTTAAAAAGGAGATTAAAAAAACGTATCCTTCATTCTATCTGCAAAAAATACAGGGGAATTCAAAATACGATCTAATAAGCAACTGTAAGACTATTATAACATTTTTTAAGCGGATTACAAATTTATTATTGACAAATTATTTTATATTTATGTATAATTAAAATTTTATTCTCACCAATATAATAAAATCCCTTAAATAACGCCTATAAAAAAAGAGGCATCCTAATGAAAGGGTGCCTCTTTTGTATGGTTACATCATTAAAATTAAAGTTTTACGATGTTTGCAGCTTGTGGTCCACGTTGGCCGTTTTCTACTGAAAACTCAACTTTTTGACCTTCTTCAAGTGATTTAAAACCTTCACCTTGGATAGCTGAGAAGTGTGCGAATACGTCTGCTCCGCCTTCAACTT
>JBJEFO010000285.1:0-2453 GCA_051874135.1 Lysinibacillus sp. | reverse complement strand
TAAAATGGACTATCCAATTGCTTTATGGCGAAGGAAAAAGTCAATTTACTAGTGGGACGTTATTCAAAATAATGCTCCGATTGTTGAACACGATTTTTACGATGTGCTTCAAACTATCAGCTGTATTAGTTAAAGTATAAACCTTCCCAAACCGATGTTTGGTAGCTTTAAGTGATTAACGTTGTAAATTCCAAAAATATAATGAGATTTCTATATATTCGTTTTAACATAAATTGACTCTTCACCATAAGTCGGGAATGACAAAATGGTTTTATAGTTAGTTGGTTGATTGGAGTGGCGGTTGACGACTCCTTGGGGATTAGTGACGTACGGAAAATCCATTTTTTTCGCGCACTCGCGAAAAAATTAGTTAGAGCGGTGCCCGCGGAAAGCGGCACTGGAATGGAAACCAATTTCATATACGCAAAAAATCATCATTTTCCTCGAGAAGAAAAATGATGATTTTTGTTTTACCCTAGCCTCTTTCACTTTATTCCACTATCCCATTTTGCAGTAAATACATTTTGTGATAAAGACCTTTTTGAGCAAGTAGCTGTTGGTGGTTACCGCGCTCGACAATTTCGCCTTGATGGAGCACTAAAATTTGTTCCGCATCTTGAATCGTTGATAGGCGGTGAGCGATGGCAATCGTTGTACGTCCTTTTCGCATTTTTTCGAGAGACGCTTGAATCGCTACTTCTGTTTCTGTATCAATCGAAGCTGTCGCCTCATCTAATACAAGAATTTTAGGGTTGGTTGCAATCGTACGAGCAAAGGCAATTAATTGGCGTTGACCACTCGAAAACGTTGAACCTCGCTCCGTCACCCGCTGTTTCGATTGATGGGGCAGCTCGTGAATAAAATCCGCTTGCACAAATCGAATGGCCTGTTCCACGTCCTCATCTGACATATGTCCATACAACCGAATATTACTATCGACCGTACCGTAAAATAAAAACGGATCTTGCAATACAAGCCCTAGCTTTTGGCGAATTTCCTTTTGACTATAATCTTTTATCGAAATGCCATCAATTAAAATTTCCCCACGTTCAAACTCATAAAAACGCATTAATAAATTGATAATTGAACTTTTGCCAGAACCGGTATGACCAACTAGTGCCACCGTTTCACCAGGACGTACCGTAAACGATATATTTTTCAACACATCGACTTTGCCATCATAACTAAATGACACATTTCGAAACGCTATACAGCCATCCGTAATTTGCGCGGCTGTATTTAGTTGCTTCGGTTCATCGTCTGTTTCATCTAACACTTCAAATACACGTTTTGCTGCAACAATTGCCTGTTGGAAAATGGCTAATTGCTCCATCATTTGGTTGATTGGCTCAAAGAAGCGACTAATATACGTCACAAACGCATAAACAACCCCAATTTCAACTGCTGTTTCAAATGATGCAACCCCAAAATACGTTAGCAACACAAGTATGGCTGCAAAATACACTAAATCAATAATTGGACGCAAAAGTAAACTGTTCAGCTTTGTATTGCGCATCATCGCGTCATAATGAACTTCATTAATGTCATCAAACTCACGATTCAAACGTGCTTCTTGACGAAATGCTTGCACAATACTCATCCCTGACAGCGATTCCGATAGCTTCGCATTTAATTCACTTAGTTTCTCCCGCATCGCCATATAAACGACCGCACTTAGCTTACGATACAAATACACGATATAGACGATAATCGGCAAAATAATAAGTACATACAACGCCAGCACCGGATTTAATAAAAACATCGCAATATAAACGCCAATGATTAAAAATACGGCTTGAATGACACTAATTAACACATTAACGAATAAATCTTTTATCGCTTCCGTATCATTTGTCGCTCGTGACACAATAGCCCCGCCCGGTACTCGATCAAAATAACGCATACCAAGACGATGGATTTTACTAAATACATCGATTCGTAGTTGCTGTACCACTTTTAATGCAATGACTTGGAATTTATAGTGTTGATAATAGCGGAATATTACATTTGACACTTCTATAAAAATAAACGATAGTGCCAAGAAAACGATTGGGCCGGTCTCAAAACTACGCGGTGTAATATGATTATCAATAAATACTTTAATAATAAAAGGCGTCAAAACTTCGCCTGTTACAGATAGGACAAGTATTAATAGCGCAACAGCAAGTGCTTTTTTATGCGGAAGTAAATATGAAAATAGCCGTTTTAAAATCGCTGCTTGTTCTTTACGACTAATCGTACTATTTTTCATCTTGCCCACCTCTTTCCACTAACTGCTCTAATTGCTGAAGTTCATACATTTCATAATAGCGCCCCTTTAACGCCATCAGCTCCTCATGTGTACCGCATTCCATAATTCCACCCTGATCGATATACATAATCTTATCACAGTTCTTGATCGTGGAAAGTCTGTGGGCAATAATAAAGGAAGTTCTTCCCTGCAGCATTGCGTT
>JBJEFO010000284.1:0-2454 GCA_051874135.1 Lysinibacillus sp. | reverse complement strand
TTCGTGATGATTTGAAGAGTCATGAAAATTTAAATAGCTTGTTTCTTTTGCTGAAGAAGGTTTTGTACAAATTGATGGCAACTTTCGACGATTGTTATTTTATCAAAATCCATCGAAGCTACGTGGTACGAATTTTCTAGAACGATTAGCTGCTTGTTCTTTGAGTCGGTGTTAGCAAGGATGAAGTCAGTATTTTGGGGAGGAACGACATGGTCGATTGCGGACTTAATCCCAAGTATTGGACAATGAATTGATTTTAGAACAGCTGGTGTAGAAGCCATTAATTTTTGCAATTCATGGATCGCATGGAGTGGAGCTTGATCATACGTAATTTCATAGACGCTACGATCTTTAATGTCGGGATGACCTTCAGCAATAAATCTTGGAGCTGACTGACCTTGTAAATGCTCCAGTGACGGAATGGATAATGCTGCATTAATAAGCATGAGACCGGAAATATCAGGGTGCTTTTTAGCAAGCCAAAGCGACAATGTTCCGCCCATTGATTGCCCGATAACAAAAACTGTCGTACAGCGTTTTTTCAGCGTCTGATATCCTTCCGCTAGCGATGAAAACCAATCCTCGTGATAGCATTTCTCTAAATCATAGTAATCCGTTCCGTGTCCACTTAATCTTGGTGCTAAAACTGTATATCCGAGATTAGCTAGCTGTTCGCCGATAAAGCGTACACTTTGAGGAGTGCCCATAAAGCCGTGCGATATTAAAAGTCCAATTTCATTTCCTTTGATAAAAAATGCCTCTGCCCCTTTAATGATTTTGTTATTTGCTCCCATCTATCTTCCTCCTATATACTACGTTTCTCTTTCATAATTTTCCTACTAATAATTTAATTCATATTAACCTTATTAGTCAAGTCGGAATTAAATGGAGAGGTTTATCAAATGTTGATTTCATTCAATTTCAGTCAAATATCTTCTTTTTAATGTTAAAAAAATTCTATTTTATTCGACATTTTACTTGATTATCCTTATATTAAGGTGTTATTTTGTTTATATGGGGGAAAGTTTTAAAAATTGTCACAAATAAAAGGGGATGGGTACTATGAAAAACAGATGGCTTATTGCTTTATCAGCGATTGCAATTCATCTTTCGATTGGCGGTGCATACGCTTACAGTGTGTACAAGCTGCCTTTAGTAGAGGAGATGGGGTGGACTGGAACGCAGGTTACGATAGCATTTACAATAATGATGGGGTTGGCAGGTTCTTCTGCAGCGGTATTCGGTAGTTTCGTTGAAAAGAAGGGACCGAGAAAATCGGCAACACTTGCAGCGATTCTATTCGGGTTAGGACAAGTCGGTTCCGGGATTGCTGTAATGATTGATTCATTGCCGCTTTACTGGCTTACTTACGGTGTTTTAAGTGGTTTGGGATTAGGGATTGGCTACATATCGCCAGTTTCAACATTGGTAAAATGGTTTCCGGATCGCAGAGGGCTTGCGACTGGTATGGCAGTACTTGGCTTTGGCGCCGGCTCATTAATTACCGCTCCTATTGCAGCAAATCTTATGATGAATGTTGGCATTTCGAATACGTATTTTATATTAGGGGCCGGGTACATTCTCTTTATGATGTTAGGTGCTTCATATATTGCTCCACCGCCGGAAAATTATCTTCCGGATGGGATGAAGGAGGCAGTAGAATCTGGCAAGAAGAAAATTGTGCAAGATTTACGACAATTTACTGCCAAGCAAGCAGTTAAAACAAAACACTTCTGGATGCTTTGGTCGATGAAGTTGATTAATACTACTGCTGGAATAATGATGATTTCTGTTGCTTCACCAATGTCGCAGGAGGTTGTAGGTCTTTCGGTTGCAGGTGCGGCAACTTTAGTAGGAATAATGGGTCTCTTTAATGGTGGAGGCCGATTAGCTTGGGCAGCGGCATCTGACTATTTGGGACGACCTAATGTTTTTGTTATTTTCTTTATCATTCAATTGACAGCGTTTTTAACACTTCCGAATACGACAAATGTACTATTGTTCCAAGCATTAATTTTATTTGTTGTCAGCTGCTATGGAGGTGGATTCTCTAACTTGCCTGCCTTTGCCGGTGATTTATTCGGTACGAAGCAGATTGGTGCCATCCATGGATATTTATTAACAACATGGTCTCTTGGCGGTGTATTTGGACCAATCCTCGTATCCATGATTAAAGAAAGCACAAATAGTTATATTCCGGTATTTTATGTGTTTGCGGCATTAATCTTCGTTGCATTTCTTATTTCTGTCTGGCTGCGTTATGATGTTCAAAAAATGCGTCTCAAACAGCAAGAGGTGCTTCATCCTATTGAACGCGCAACAACTAGAAAAATTGGATAAAAGATATGAAAAAAGCCAGGTGCGCTTCCAAAGGAAGCATACCTGGCTTTTCGACGTATTAAGCGGGTGATGAGAATCGAACTCACGACATCAGCTTGGAAGGCTGAGGTTTTA
>JBJEFO010000283.1:0-10775 GCA_051874135.1 Lysinibacillus sp. | reverse complement strand
ATAAAACCAATCGTTTAGTAAAATTCCCTCTGCAATTAAGTCAAAAATAAAGCTTATATTACTTCTATGAAATGGTAAGAAAGGAATATGTCATTTATGTTAAAAGGAAGCTACTACACTGTTATAACATTGTTATATTTATGATATAAATGTGTAATATTTTTTTATTAACATCAAATTATTATTAAAAATGATAGTTTTACTGATTTGCAGGAGGATATACAAAATGAAAAAGAGTAAATGGGGTATGAAAGTAGCAACAATCGTGTTAGGTACATCTATCGCGCTATCATCTGTTGGAGTAGGGGCTGCTTCTGCTACATCTCATACCGTAAAATCTGGCGATACATTATGGAAAATTGCTAATCAATACGGTGTTTCAACTCAAACGATTATGAATTTAAATAATTTATCATCGTCGGTTATTTACCCTGGACAAACATTAAAAATTAATAATACGTCAACATATACAGTAAAATCTGGTGATACGTTATGGATTATCGGTAATAAATACGGTGTTTCATATAAAAGCATAATGGAATGGAATAACTTATCATCTACATATATTTATGTAGGACAACAGTTAAAAATTTATGGATCAGCATCAAATACACCAGCAGCTACAAGTAATGTAGTAAATATTGCGAAACAGTATTTAGGCACAAAATATACATGGGGCGGGGTATCACCAAGTACAGGCTTTGATTGCTCAGGCTATGTATATTATGTTTTCAATAAAGCCGGCATCCCTATTTCTCGTAACACAGCAGCAGGCTACTACAATGCAGCTACAAAAGTAAGTACACCTAAAGAGGGAGATTTAGTATTCTTTGCAGGTACATCTTCTCAACCAGGTATTTCACATATGGGCATTTATATCGGTAACAATCAAATGATCAATGCGAGTAATAGCGGCGTTAAAATCGCCAACATTTACAGCTCTTATTGGAAACAATATTTCGTAGGGTTTGGCCGTTTATAAGTAAATGAAAAACAGTTGGTAAAAAAGCTCCAACTGTTTTTTTATCGTTTAAGACAATGTTATTTTTCTAATAACGTAATAAATTCTTTCATTAAACCTGGTAAGTCTGGCCATGCATGCCCGCTTACAAGGTTTTGATCAACATGAAGATTTTTGTCGACATAAGTACCACCAGCTACTTGTACTTCAGGCTTACAAGCGATGTACGCTGTCAGTTCACGCCCGTTTAGCACTTCCGGAATTGTTGCGAAAATTTGTGCTGCATGACAAACCGCTGCAATTGGTTTTTCTGCATCAAAGAAATGCTTTACAATCGCTGGTACATATTCATTTAAACGGATATACTCCGGTGCACGACCACCTGGGATAATGAGGCCATCATATAGTTCGGGGTTAATATTTTCAAATGCTTCGTTTGCTTGTAAACCGTATGCTGGACGCTCGATATATGTATCCATGCCGTCCACAAAGTCATGTAAAACAGTTTGTAGCTTTTTCACCGAAGGAGCAGCAATTGTTACATCGAAGCCTGCTTCCAGACAACGGTAATATGGATAATACACTTCTAATGCTTCTACTGCATCACCAGCAATAATTAAAACCTTTTTACTCATCATTAACGCCTCCTAATAATATGATACACTTCTAAAATTCTCCATAAAATATAAAAAAACCTTCTCGTTCTTTAAAAATTCAAGTGCATTTTTGCATGAATGGCTTTTAGGAAGTATACAGATACTATTAAACAAGATTTTTGTCATGCATATTGAAACAGTATATGCTTGTCTTATGTAAATAGAGTTATAAAGAACAAAAGCTATTCGTATTAGCGGAAAAGAGGGTTCCATGATAAACGAAGCGTATATAAAAAGTGCAGGCTGGCGTTTTGATAATAGTTATGAGACATTACCACCGTTTTTCTATTCCCATATAGAGCTAAATCCAGTATCGACACCTAAATTGGTCATATTTAACGAGGCATTAGCAAAACAGTTAGGTCTTAATGTAGAGCAATTACAAACCGAAGAAGCACTTGCAATTTTTGCAGGAAATGACTTCCCAGAAAGTGCTGCACAACTTGCTCAAGCATATGGAGGGCATCAATTCGGCTACTTTAATATGCTAGGTGACGGTCGTGCATTATTAATAGGAGAACATGTAACGCCAGCAGGAGAACGTTTTGATATTCAGTTAAAAGGATCTGGAAGAACACCGTATTCTCGTCGCGGTGACGGTCGTGCGGCATTAGGTCCTATGTTGCGAGAATATATTATAAGTGAGGCGATGCATGCACTTAATATCCCGACAACGCGAAGTTTGGCTATTATGAAGACAGGTGAACCGGTTTATCGTGAAACCGTGCTCGAGGGAGCGATTTTAACACGTGTTGCATCAAGTCACATTCGAGTAGGTACATTCCAATATGCGGCCAAGTATGGCGACATAGAGGATTTACGAAAGTTAGCAGACTATACAATTGCTCGTCATTACCCAGAACTTCAGCGACGAGATGACCGTTATGTTGCTTTGCTTGAAAAAGTGATACAACGTCAAGCAGAGTTAGTAGCTAAGTGGCAGCTTGTTGGCTTTATTCATGGCGTATTGAATACCGATAACGTCACAATTAGCGGTGAAACAATTGATTACGGTCCTTGCGCATTTATGGATACGTATAATTTAAATACTGTTTTTAGCTCGATTGATAGAGAAGGCCGTTATGCTTATGGCAATCAACCACAAATAACAGGATGGAATTTAGCGCGCTTTGCAGAAAGTTTATTACCATTATTTGATGATAATATAGAGCAAGCTGTAGCGATAGCGCAGCAAAAGCTAGACGAATATTCAAATCAGTTCTCCGCGTTTTGGTTATCGGGGATGCGTGATAAGCTAGGTCTTACTAGCGAAGAAAAGGAAGATCAACAGCTAACGAAAACATTGTTACAGACGATGGAAAAATATGAAGCGGATTATACAAATACATTTCGTTCATTAGCTAATAATAATCGCCCACATACAGCATTTTTCTTATCAAAAGAATGGAGAGAGTGGGAGCAAGCGTGGCAAAAACGTTTAGGGCGACAAGGAACTACATTTGAGCAAGTACAGCCAATGATGAAGCGTAGTAATCCAGCTGTCATTCCGCGCAATCATCGCGTAGAAGAAGCGCTTGCTGCAGCTGTGAACGACGGTGATTATCGTGTTATGCATAAGTTGCTCGAAGTATTAGCCACTCCTTATGAACTTTCAGAAGAAAATCAGCACTATGCAGAGCCTCCAAAGAAGGATTGTGGACCGTATCAAACATTTTGCGGGACATAAATTAAATGAAAGCAAGTCGAGTATGATGTGAACTCGACTTGCTTTTTTTGACGTAAAATGTGTTTTAAGTAATTCGCAAGTTTTTATATTCTAAAATTTCACTAATTGCAAGACGACTTATTAAATTTGCTAAATAGTGCACAGAGTAGGGGGTGTCTTTCGTTAGCCACTCGATAATTGTGCCGATAGAGCCATAAGCAATATGATTCGTAATAATGCGGGGTAGTGAGTTATCTGAATTAATAAAGTTTGAAACGATGTCGATAAATTGTTTTTGGAAATCCCGTTGTATTAAAAGTACAGAATAGTAGTCAGCATTTGCATCAATATGTTCTAAAAATTGAATCGTAATATCTAATGGTTTGTTTTGATTGTAATAATCGTTTAGTAACTGCTCAAAGGAATGCAAGTTTGCTTTCTCCAACGTTTTAGAAAGATCTAACAATAAATCAGCAACAATAGCATCATATAAATCGTATTTGTCTTTGTAATGCAAGTAAAATGTCGAACGATTAATGAGCGCCTTTTCTACAATTTCTTGTACTGTAATATCCTCCAGTGATTTTTCCTTTAACAATGTGATAAATGCATATCGAATTAACGGCTTTGTAACAGTCTTTTTTTTCATCGTTTTTCTAGACATTATAAAATCCCCCCTAAAATCGTCTATGTATCATCGGTATATATACAATTATAACCATTCTGTCTATTTACAGACAAATGTTAAGGTAATGGTGTTTGAAGTAATTTCAATTTACTGAATATAATGAACATAGAAGTTTTGTTTTACTAAATTATCAGTAAATGGGAGGTTTTTGTATGTGGGATTTATCAAGTAAATATGCAATTGTCGGAGTTGGTGAAAGTGAGCGTTCTAAAAATTCTGGTACAACGCCACTTCACTTAGCGTTACGTGCATCTCGTAATGCACTTGCAGATGCGGGTTTAGAAGCAAAAGATATTGACGCAGTGATGAGCTATTCAGAGCATGATTCATGTACATCACATCAAGTATCCACATACTTAGGCGTTCGACCAAAATACGTGAAAGACATTATGGGGGGCGGTAGTAGCACGGAGTTGTTAATTGGTGATGCTATTGCTTTAATTGAAGCCGGTCAAGCGAGTACAGTACTAATCTTTCGGGCAATGAACGGTCGTTCTGGCGTGCGAATGGGTGGTGGGAATTGGAGTACGGATTTACTACAAAATGCTATTGATGGGGGTAGCTTTATTATTCCATACGGTATGGCAAGTCCATCCCAATGGTTTGGCATGTTTGCGACACGTCATATGCATGAAGCAGGTCTTACACAAGAGCATTTAGGGCATGTATGTGTGAGCTTTTATGAGCATGCACAACGTAATCCGAAAGCGATGCTACACGGCAAGCCATTAACGATGGAGAATTACTTACAAACAGCACATTTAAGTTATCCATTTACAAAGCATGATTTCTGTTTAGAAACAGATGAGGCAAATGCAATTATTGTGACATCAGCAGAGCGAGCGAAAGATTGTAAATCTCGACCTGTCTATATTAAAGGGCTAGTGTCACGTGAAATGCATCCACATTCACATTACTGGACGGATTTAACACAAGTTGCAGCAGATTATGTTGGTGAGCGTATTTATGAAAGCGCTGGCATTAAACCAGAAGATTTACATGTAGCTTCGATTTATGACTGCTATAGCTGGGTAGTACTTCGTCAGCTTGAAGCTTATAAAATCGCACCACGTGAAGGTTTAGGAGAGTTTGTTGCACAAGGCAATTTAAAAATGGGTGGTAAACTCCCATCGAATACAGCGGGCGGTATGTTATCAGAAGGATATACACATGGCATGAATAATGTATTAGAAATTACTCGCCAATTGCGCCATGAATACAAAGGAACAGAGCGCCAAGTAGAGGGGTGCGAACTCGGTTTATGTACAGGATGGTTAGGACCAGATGGAGCGGGCGCATTAATTTTAAGTAACTAAGGGGGAAAGTGTGATGACTATTGAAAAAACGAGTACGAAATATGAAAAACCAATTCCATTAAAAACGATAGATAATCATCCTTATTGGGATGCAGCGGACAATCATGAACTGGCAATTCAATCTTGTTGTGATTGTCAAAAAGCTATTCATCCACCAGGACCAGCTTGTCCACATTGTGGTTCTCCAAAAATAGAGTGGATTAACTATGGTAGTGATATTACTGGGGAGATTTATTCATATGTAATGACATACGTACCGATGTTACCAGGTTTTCAACATGATTTACCGACGATTATCGCACAAGTATCGGTCGATCAAGTACCCGGTATTCAAATTACAGCGAATATTATTAATGAGAAGCCTGAAGATATCGCAATTGGTAAAGCAGTGAAAATGATATGGATTGATATGACAGAAGACCGTGCTTTACCACAGTGGAAGTTAATTGAATAAGGAGGGATTTTGATGGATTTTGCATTCACAGAAAAAGAAGAAGCGTTTCGTTTAGAAATTCGCTCATGGTTAGAAGCAAACTTACCACAAGGGTGGTTAGATGGCACATATAAGCAACCAGAAACAGAAGAGGGGCGCATTCAGTTTTTAAAAGATTGGCAACGTAGGCTTTATGAAGGTGGTTTAGCTGCAATTGCTTGGCCAGAGCAATTTGGCGGACGTAATGCAACATTAATGGAAGAAATTATTCTCCAACAAGAGATGGCTCGTGTCAAAGCCCCTCCTATCATGAACTATATAGGTACACATATGGTAGGTCCTACATTAATTCAACTTGGCACAGAACAACAAAGGCAAGAACATATTGAAAAAATTTTAACAGGTGAAACAATTTGGTGTCAGGGGTACTCCGAGCCGAACGCTGGTTCAGATTTATCCGCTATTCAAACACGCGCTGTAAAGCAAGGTGATAAATGGCTTATTAACGGTCAAAAAATTTGGACGAGTTATGGACATGTTGCGGATTATTGTTTCTTACTAGCTCGTACAAGCAGTGTTCCAGAAAAAAAACATAAAGGAATTACTGTATTTTTAGTTGATATGCATCAACCAGGTATTGAAGTCGTACCAATTGTTTCGATGGATGGTCAACATGATTTCAATGAAGTGTTCTTTACGGATGTCGTTGCTTATGATCATCAAATTGTCGGTACAGTTGATGAAGGTTGGAGTGTTACGATGTCACTGCTCATGCACGAGCGTACAGGTATTGCCGGTCAACTGTTCGTATTACAACAACAGTTCCAAGATTTCGTGGAAATGGCGAAAATAAATTCCTCTATTATTAAAAATCCTATTGTACGTCAAAAAATGATTGAGTTATACGCTAAAACGAAAGGTGCATTATTTGGCTACTATAAAAACTTAACGAAGCAGTTAAAGCAAGGTTATCCAGGTGCTGAAAGTTCAATGGATAAGATGATGGTAGCAGAGTTAACAAAGGAATTATTCGGCTTTATCCAATCAGTACAAGGTCCAGAAGCTGTACTTTGGAAGGAAAACGCCCTATATGATACGTACTGGCAAAATAATTTCTTATCATCATTCGGTTTAACGATCGGTGGCGGAACGAGCGAAATTCAGCGCAATACGATAGGCGAACGCATTTTAGGATTACCGAAAGATATAAGTAGAGAAAAAGTAAGCAATTAGGTCGTTTGAGGGGGAATGAATATGGATTTTTCATTAACAGAACAACAAGAAGAGTTCCGTAGCTACGTTCGTAAAGTATTAACACAAGAAAGTGTTACACAAATTGTCCGTGATTTTGCAAACGGTAATGAAACAACATTAACGAAGGCGCACGATAAATTAACGGAACTAGGTGTGATGGGCATCTCCATTCCGGAAAACTATGGCGGCATTGAACTAGGGACAATTGATTTAATTCCTGTAATGGAGGAACTAGGTCGTGCTATTATGCCAGATGTTTATGCAGAGACATTGGCATTTGCAGTGCCGGTATTAGTTGAACACGGCACAGAGCAACAAAAAGAAGTGTATTTATCCTCGATTGCAGAAGGTGCTAGCTTACTAGGTCTTGCTTGGCTAGAGCCAGGAGGAAAGTATTCATTTAATACAGTGAAAACAACTGTAACAAAAACAGCTAATGGTTTCGTTTTAAATGGCACAAAATCACTTGTACGTAATACAGCGCAAGTAACAGATTTTATCGTGCTTGCTAAAGATGAAGATGATGAACTACGTATGTTTATTGTCAAAAAGGAACAAGTGACAAAAATTGAAGTGCAAAAGAGCTTTGATGAGACACAACAATTTGTTCAACTAACATTTGATCATGTTGCTCTTACAACAGAACAGCAACTGGCAGCAGATACGAATGTTGAGGAAGTGATGGAAAAAGCATTATTATCACTGCTTGTAGCAATCAATTCAATGATGATTGGCAGTATGGACCGCTTAGTCGATATGGCAACAGAGTATGCTAAAATTCGGGAGCAGTTCGGTCAACCAATCGGCCGATTCCAAGCAATTAAGCACCGTCTTGCAGATTTAAAAGTAATGCTTGAAACAGCACGAGCGCTAAGTCATTACGCTACATGGACAGTTGAAAACGAAAGTGAGGACTGTGTAGAAATCGTTTATAGCGCGAAGGCACTGCTAGTGGATAGTTATATAAAAATCGCAGCTGAAAGTGTACAAATCCATGGTGGTATCGGTTTCACAGAAGAGTTAGATTGCCATTTATACGTGAAACGTTCACGTGTCTATGAAAATTATTTAGGTTCTCAGTATGACATTCGTGAGCGTGCGGCGATTGCTTTAGGTTGGTAGTTTTGTTCTAGACTTTGTTTTATCGGTTTTGAAATGCATTTTATGAAATGGAGTGGATAAAATGGTAGTGAAAAAGGATCCGAGATTTTTTAATAATGCGCTTCCGGAAATGATTGACATACCGGAAGTACCGATAGGCAACATGTTAAAAGGAGCTGCGATGAAATATCCTGATAACTGCGCCCTTATCTTCCATGACGTGCAAATTTCATATAAAGAGTTATATTCAGAGTCTTTGAAACTTGCAAATGCACTACACAGTCTTGGCTATGGTAAAGGTGATGTTATTTCAACGTATTTACCAAATAGCATTCAATACGTAATTGCTTACTACGGTATTGTGTTGTCAGGTGCAACGTATTCCCCTATTAACCCATTTAGTCCAGCGAACGAAGTAGCATATCAAATACAAGATGCAAACGCAGTTGCAGTCATTGCACATGAATCTTGTGCAAAAAATTTATTAGACGAAGCATTAGAATTGAAATTGAAAGATGTAATTGTGACAGGTACAGATGAAATAGATGGCATAAATGGACGTACGGATGCTCACGCGTTTAGTGACAGTTGGTATAGCTTAAACGACTTGAAATCACGTTACGAAGCGCGGGAACTTCAAGTGGATATTCATCCAAAAGAAGATATCGCTATTATTTCATATACAGGCGGTACGACAGGGAGAGCGAAAGGCGTATTAAGTACGCATTATAACTTTGTCAGCAATTGCTTAGCTTCGAGTGCAAGCATGGGGATGTTACCACATGTAGATGCAGATGGTGGCGTCATTGTGGAAGCGTATACATCGGAGGATGAATTTGAAAAAGAATATGCTACTATACCAGGTGCTAATGTCGTAATGAGCCCTGCTCCTCTGTATCATGTTTCAGGCTTAATGGGCTCCATTGGGGTTGGGACAGTACAGGGTAGCACAGTTGTTTTAATTGATCAGTTAAATCCTGTAACATTTATTGAGAACATTGAAAAATATAAAGTAACGCAAGTTTCAGGAGCACCGCAGTTGTTTAGTGTATTACTATTTATGCCACAGATACAAACAACAGATTTATCATCAGTTAGAAATGTTGGTTCAGGTGCAGCACCAATGTCTGCTGAAATGCAACGTAAACTTCAAAGTTTATTTAAAAATGCAATTATTTCTGAAGGATATGGCTTAACAGAAGCTACTGGTGCCTGTGTTCAAACAGTTGCGTTTAAATCAGGGATTCGTAAGCCAGGCTCAATTGGTCTACCTATTTTTAATACGGAAGTGAAACTTGTTCCAGTTGACGGAAGTAGTGAAGAAGAAGTGCCACTAGGTGAGAAAGGCGAATTATGGGTACGAGGTCCACAAATTGCAAAGGGCTATTTAAATGACCCTGAAACAACGAATATTACGTTTAGCAATGGCTGGCTTCGTACAGGAGATATCGCTGTACGTGATGAAGATGGCATTTTAACGATTGTGGATCGTAAAAAAGATATGCTCATTTATAATGGCTATAATGTTTATCCGCGTCAATTAGAGGAACTATTATATGAACACGAGGCTGTTCAAAGTTGTGTAGTAATTGGTGTACCGGACGATCGAGCAGGAGAGATACCGAAAGCTTTTGTCGTCTTAAAGCCTGGCGCGGCAGCTTCACTGACGGACATTCAAGAGTTTGTGAATGACCGTGTTGTACACTATGCAAAAATTCGCGAAATCGAGCAGTTAGATGCATTACCAATGACAGCCGCAGGGAAAATTTCACGCATCGCTTTACAAAAGTTGGAGGCATCGAAGTCGAACTAAGGGGGAACTAGTATGAACGTGACAAAGGAACATATCGGTCTTACAACAGAGCGCTATAAAGTAGACATTGAAAAAGGCCATATTCGCCGTTTTTGTCAGGCGATTGGTGATACGAATTCACTATTTGTAGATGAAGAGCAAGCTTCCAAAAGTGCATACGGTAGTATCATTGCACCACTCACATTTCCGATTGCGTTAAGCGATGAATCGGCTAAGCTACCACTTGAACTAGATGTTCGTCGTATGCTTCACGGCGAACAAGAGTTTATTTATTATAAACCGTTGCGCCCAGGAGAATCATACACAGCACAAATGAAAGTAGCAGATATATATGAACGTGAAGGAAAAAGCGGCAATATGCAATTTATCGTATTAGATACGGAACTACGTGATGACAATGATGAGCTTGCCGTTATTAGTCGTACAAACATTATTTACCGTGCACTGTAAGGAGGAAACGATATGGCGATTACAAAACAATCTATTGATGTTGTAGTCTTTGAAAACTTGCGAGTAGGTCAATTATTACCGAGCTATACAAAGCCACCTATTACGAAAGTGCAACTTGTAAAATATGCAGGAGCATCAGGTGACTTTAACCCGTTGCATACGGACGATGCTTTTGCGCAGAAAATTGGCATGCAAGGTGTGATTGCACACGGTATGCTCGTGATGGGCTTTTTAGGTGAATATGTGATGATGCTTGCAGGAGATGTAGCGCAAGTAAAACAGTTTTCGATGCGTTTTGGTGCGATGACATTACCAGGAGATGCCATTACATGTATCGCACAAGTAAAAGAAATAAATGAAGGTGAAGTTGTATTAGAACTTACAGCACAAAAGCAAGATCAAACAGTAGTTGGTTCAGGCAAAGCAACATTATCTTT
>JBJEFO010000282.1:0-10786 GCA_051874135.1 Lysinibacillus sp. | reverse complement strand
CAGGAACTAGCGTTGGAAAGACACGCTATTTCCTACCCTGGCTCCTGTGGCTGTGTCGCGCTACGGCAATAGTGAAATCTACTTTATGCATGTATAAGAATTCTACTGATTCATGAAAAATTAATACTAGTTGTTAAAGTGTTGCATAAATTCACTTTACCATTGTGCCGCATTTTCTAGTTTTTTAGTAGCAGACAATGATTTAGTCGTTCGCGCATTTGCCTGCCGCAGAACGAACCGTGGAGACAACGCAGTTGGCTCTGCGGTTTGGCGGCCAGCGCGAACGGCTGATGGCAATCAACAGTGTAGAATCTTTATTTTCAACTTTTTACTATTGGTATTTTCAGGATTCACTTTTGCTCATTATAAGTTACTATTTAATACTGAATAAATCATATAAAGGTTTCAATATTTCGAAAAAATTTTTAGAATAATTATTTTTTAGAGAAAAAGGGTTTAAAGCAGAAAATGTCGAATTAAATAACAGGGTGTATGTTATTCTTTACATAAAGAAGGGGGCGAAGAAATGGAAGTGAAAAATTATATTGATGGGCATTGGGTGGCGGATAATTTAAAAGGGATGCCAGTCATTAATCCAGCAAATGGTGAGCAACTTGCAATAGTCCCATTATCTACTACACATGAAGTGAACGAGGCGGCCATAGCTGCTAAACGCGCGCAAAAACAGTGGTCACAGCTACCCGCACCAAAACGAGCGGACTTCTTATATGAAATTGGTTTTAAGTTAAAAGAAAAGAAGGAATACTTGGCTCGTCTTCTGACAATGGAAATGGGCAAGGTGATTGAAGAAGCGCGCGGTGAAGTACAGGAAGCAATCGATATGGCACTTTATATGGCTGGTGAAGGACGTAGGTTATTTGGCGAAACGGTCCCTTCAGAATTAGCAAATAAATTTGCGATGAGTGTTCGAGCACCAGTAGGGGTTGCAGGCATTATTACACCGTGGAACTTTCCGATTGCGATTGCTTCATGGAAAGCATTTCCGGCTCTTGTATCTGGTAATACAGTCGTTTGGAAGCCATCGAATGAATCACCGTTGATGGCATATGAATTAGGTAAAATTTTTGAAGAAGTCGGATTGCCAAACGGCGTTGTCAATATCGTATTTGGAGCAGGACCTACTGTTGGTACAGCAATGGTAGAACATCCAGATATTCGTATTATTTCATTTACCGGTTCAAATGCAACAGGAAGTAAAGTAGCAGAGCTCGGTGGCAAGCTGCTAAAAAAGGTGTCGCTTGAACTGGGCGGAAAAAATGCGGTCATTGTAATGGATGATGCAAACTTAGAGTTAGCGGTGGAAGGTATTTTATGGAGTGCCTTTGGAACTGCAGGCCAGCGTTGTACGGCGTGCAGTCGCGTGATTGTGCATAAAAATGTGAAAGAGGAAGTAATAGAGCGTCTACTAAAAGCAATGGATCAATTAACGATTGGCGATGGCCTCGACCCGAATGTGAAAGTTGGCCCAGTTGTCAATAAAGCAGCCCTTGAGAAAATTAATCATTACGTACAAATCGGTATACAACAAGGGGCTACGTTACTACGTGGTGGTAAAATTTTAGAGAAAATACCATACGACAAAGGGTTTTATTTTGAACCGACGCTATTTGCTGATGTAACGTCCGATATGATAATTGCGCAAGAGGAAATTTTTGGACCGGTCATTAGTATAATAGAGGTAGACAATTTAGAACAAGCGATTGAAGTAAACAATGGCGTGAAGTTTGGGCTTTCAAGTTCTATTTTCTCGCAAGATATCAATACGATTTTTAAAGCGCAGCACTTACTAGATACGGGGATTGTCTATGTAAATGCTGGTACGACCGGAGCAGAAATTCATTTACCGTTCGGTGGCACAAAGGGTACAGGAAATGGCCATCGGGATTCCGGCCAGGCAGCGCTTGATGTTTATACAGAGTGGAAGAGTATTTATGTTGACTTTAGCGGTAAATTACAACGAGCTCAAATCGACACGTAAAAATAGAAAGCAAAGGGGATGTTTTGTATGAAGGTAGTTGTTTTAGGTGCTGGCTTAATGGGGAAAGAAGTCGCACGTGATTTAGTAGCAAGTCAAGCAGTAGAAAAAATATTTTTAGCAGATGTTGAACCGGAAGCTGCTAAAGAGTTTGTAGCGACACTGAATACAGACAAAATTGAAGTAGTACAGTTAAATGCAGCGTGTGATGATGCATTACGTGCAGTAATAGCACGTGGGAATGTTGTAGTGAATGCGCTATTTTACACATTTAATGAGCGCGTAGCAAAAGCGGCTATCGACACAGGTGTGCATGCAGTAGATCTTGGTGGTCATATTGGTGGTATAACAGAGAAAGTTTTAGATTTAAATGAAGAAGCAGCAAAGAAAAATGTTACGATTGTGCCGGACTTAGGGGTAGCGCCGGGGATGGTCAATATTTTAGCAGGATACGGTGCATCTAATTTAGATACGGTTGAATCGATTAAATTATATGTAGGTGGTATTCCGACAGAACCGAAACCACCACTTCATTATACACGTGTATTTTCCCTTGAAGGCGTTTTTGATCATTATACAGAGCCGAGCAAAGCTATTCAAAAGGGTAAGTTAACGGAAGTACCATCACTTACAGGCATTGAGCCAATTTATTTTGACGAGTTTGGCGTATTAGAGGCGTTTTATACATCGGGCGGCATTTCAACATTATATAAGACATTTCCAAATGTAAAGACGTTAGAGTATAAAACAATTCGTTATAAGGGGCATGCGGAAAAATTTAAGTTACTTGCTGATCTTGGTTTTTTAAGTAAAGACAATACAGTGCAAGTGGATGGTCAAGATATTAACGTACGTTCCGTCGTTCGTGAAGCGATAAAGAAAAAGCTAGAGCTCGGCAAAAAGGTTGATGCTGTACTGCTTCGTGCCATTATTGCAGGTCAGAAAAACGAAGAGCAATATACGTATGAATACGAGATGGTCGTACGTAAAGATATGGAATCAAATGTTACAGCGATGGCACGTGCAACAGCAAGTACAATATCTGTCGTTGCCCAAATGATTGGCAATGGTGTCATTCAAAAACGTGGTGTCTTCCCACCAGAGCAAATCGTACCAGGAAAAGAATACATTCAGGAGATGGCCAACCGAGGCGTTGATATTAAGGAAACATGGCATCGTTCAGCGATGATTGTAAAATGGTAAGGTGTTTTGCTAAGAAAGTTTAATAAGTGATGTAACAGGCATCCTACTTGTGCGCTATACAAGTGGGGTGCCTGTTTGGTTTTTAGAAAGAAAATTCAGAAAAGATGTAACTTATTTTCGCGTAATGAGTCTAATTTGAAAAGAAAGGATGGGATGTAAATGAATAATATGGGGAAGTGGTATGTCGGTGGCGTTATTTCATTCATTCTTGTGGCAGCCTTTGCAATTGTCTATTTTGTTAGCCCGCAGCTTCAAGTGTATGCAACGTCAACCATTTTTGAAAACCAAACATTTTACGCAAAGTTCAATGAATCTTTGAAGAAAGACAGTGTCACAAATAATATGATTTATATTGAAGATGCAGATGGCAACAAAATAAAGGCGACACTGTCTGTCGATCAAGACGGAAAAACACTCGTTGTAAAAGATTTACCGAAAGGAAAGTATACGATTCATGTTGCGGAAAAGGCATTTAAGAAAAATGTAAAATCAGAGGTAACGGTCACATTTTCCGTTGTAGATGAACTAGAGGCCATTACATCCCTCGATGATTTAAAGACGTACTTCGAGGCGATTGTTAATGAAGAAGAGCAAGCAATGAGACGTAATAATTGGGAAGTTAAAGAGGAATCAGCAAATGTTGAATCTGAAACTTCAAGTGCTTCTGATACAGCATCACATTCTGAAACGAACAATCAAGTAGACGGGATTGAAGAAGGAGATATTGCTGTAACAGACGGTCAATATATTTATTCACTGAGAGATGACACTGTATTTATTACAGATACAGCGAAGATGAAAGTAGCTAGCAAAATTGAATTGAAAGATAAATATCCTTCTAAATTGCTCATACACGATAACAAACTGATTGTGCTATATGACCGATATATCGGGTCAGTTACAGAGGATCATCGTTATGCAGGCACAGTCATGACGCAAATAGCGATTTATGATGTGACAAACCGTGCAAAGCCAAAATTAATACGTGAAGTGGGGCAGGAAGGGTACCAAGTTGGGGTGCGTGAATACGATGATATTTTATATGTCGTTACAAATATGACACCACATTACTGGTTAATACGAGAAGGCGAGGAAGTCGAGTTACGTCCGCAGCTATACGATTCAAAGGATGAGGCATTAACACATGTATCAATCGATAAAATCCATATTTTCCCTGGTAGTAACGAAGCGAATTATACGATTATTTCAGCTATCGATTTGAATGAATATGAAACAGCTGAAATGAAGGTAGAGACATATTTAGGCGCAGGATCAGGCATATATATGTCAACAGAAGCGATTTATATGACAGCACCAGTTTACACGCCGCTAGTAGCAAGCACACGTTCTAGTATGGACCTGTCAATGCTAGTCAGGGATAATAATACAGATCTTTATAAGTTTGCGGTAGATGGTACAAAGGTTGAAATGACGGCTCGTACGACGATTGAAGGAAGCGTATTAAATCAGTTTTCGATGGATGAGTATAATGGCTATTTACGCGTTGCGACAACGACAGGTAATGCGTGGGGAAGCGACGGAGATTCAAATAATAACTTAATGATTTATGATGGAAATTTAAATGAAGTCGGCAAATTAACCGATTTAGCGCGCGGGGAACGTATTTACTCGGCTCGTTTTATGGGGGATAAAGCATATATCGTAACGTTTAGAGAAACGGACCCGCTATTTGTCATTGATGTCGCGGATCCTAAAAATCCGGTGGTGCTAGGGGAGTTGAAAATTCCAGGCTTTAGCAACTATTTGCATCCGCTTGATGACACACATTTAATCGGTATTGGTTATGATACGAAGGTAGAGGTAAATTCGTATTCAAAGCAACCAATTGTTTATACGATGGGGATGAAAATTTCATTATTTGATGTGACAGATGTGGATAATCCGATTGAAGTGGACAATGAAATTATCGGGGGACGCGGCACATATTCGGACGTCCAGTACGACCATAAAGCATTGTATCGTGATCAAGCGAATGGGCATTACGGATTCCCAATTTCGATATACGACGAAGAAAAGTATATCGGTTCAGGGGCACTTGTGTATCACATTACGCCTAACGGGATCGAGCTAGCGGGAGATTTTGTGAAAAAAGCGCAAGGTGAGCAATACGAAGATTGGGAAACGATGGTACGCCGACTGCTATATATCGACAACACATTGTACACAATCGCAAATCATGAAATTACTGCTTATGATAAGCAAAAGTTTGAGAAGCGAGGAAGTGTAGTACTAAAATAAAGAAAAGACGCATAGTACATCACTATGCGCCTTTTCTATTTATAAAGTTACTGAACATACGGCATTATGTCGCTTACCGTTACAAATTCATAGCCTTCATTTGTTAAATATTCTAGTACACCATTTAGACCATCAGCAGTGGACTGGTGGATATCATGCATTAAAATAATCGCATTGTTATGAATTTGATTTTTGACGTTTTCGACAAGTTTATTCGCATCACGATGCTTCCAGTCAAGTGTATCGATAGACCAAATGGCAACATCGCGTGGAATGATTGCGTTAATAACATCAGTTGTAGAGCCATATGGTGGACGGAAAATAGTAGATTCCTGACCGATGGCACTGATAATGGCATTTTCCGTTGTTGTAAACTCACTCATTATTTGTGCTTCTGTTAGCTTTGGTAGCACGGGATGGCTCCACGTATGGTTGCCAACTTCATGGCCACGATTGAGCACATCTAACGCAATTTCAGGATAGTATTGCACGCGATTACCGAGCATAAAGAACGTAGCTTTTGCGTTATAACGGTCTAAAATATCGAGAATTTGCTTTGTTACTTTTGGATGTGGTCCGTCATCAAAAGTGAGAGCAACACGTTTTTTAGTGCCGTCGTCTTGCCCTTCAACCGGTGCATCTACTTCGACCATTTGCATTTGGAATTCCTCAGCAAGCAATGGGTTTAAAAATGACATCGACACGTTAATCGAGATGGGTCCTTGTTCAATTGGTGCAATTGTTCCTTCATCAAAATAAATCGTCAAGTTGTCTTGATTGATCGAAAACTTATCAAATAAAATCCAACGTGCCTCCGTTGCTAAATCGACTTCTTCAGTGAAAAGGTTTTGTAAATCGTTGTTTGATTTTAGCAATTCTCGGACATGACTAGAAAATGTTTCGAGGCTTTTAGTATCTTCACCGAGCAATGTACGAATATCGAGCACTTGTGCTGTCTCAATATTATAGAAAAATGTTTTCAATGTTGTTTTTGTCGCTGTATTATTCATTGACATACGCTCCGTAAAGACGAAAGAATAGTAAACTTCATCGTACTGGTAAGTGTCGAAATGAATATTTAATTCACTGGAAAGTGCTTCATCTTTCTGTGCTTGTTTCTTTAACCGCATCGCATTAATGAAATTTTTCTTAGATGATTTTATGTATTCTTCAATCATACTATTAAAAAGCGCATCATTCGTTTGCGGATACTGAATGGCAAACGGTAATGTAAGATCATTCGATATATCGGATATGATTCGAATTCCAGGGAAAGTGGATTCTTCCTCTGTTACAGTTGAATCGATAGAAGAATGAGCAGCATTGGCTTCATTGTCACGAAGCAAAAAATCATCGTTTATTACTGTGAAGAATATAATGACACCGATTAAAGCCAAAATAGAAGTGATTAGTACTAAATCAATCCAAGGTCCGCGTTTTTTTATGCGTGTGCTTCTCAAGCTGTCTGCGCCCCTTTCTGTTATGATAGTATGTTCATCAAACGTCTGAAAAAAAGAAGTTGAGCTTTTGTTATTTATTCGTTAAGATGTGTCTAGTTAAAGGAGGTTCCGTTCCGAAATGAGTATAAATAAGCATAATAATGAAATGGCCATCGACTGCATTTTACTCGCAGGTCGCATTATGATGGAAAGCGGGGCCGAAACATATCGTGTAGAGGATACGATGCTTCGAATGGCACATTCGCAAAACCTGGACGATGCACAAAGTTATGTGACACCAACGGGAATTATCTTTTCGCTTGGAAGAACACAGCCTACTAGGGTCACATCTATTTCGACAAGGATTACAGATTTGCATAAAATCACCCTTGTGAATAATGTCTCTCGTAAACTTACATCTCAAATCATAACACTAGAACAGGCGTATGACGAGTTGAAAAATATAGAAATTACGAATTATTTTTTGCCAATAATTACGCAAGTGTTAGCAGCTTCAGTTGCTAGTAGTTGTTTTTTAGTATTATTTTATGGTGCATGGTCTAATGTACCTGCTGCATTTGTTGCTGGGGGTATGGGACTATATATAGTCACGATTGTCCAAGAGAAGACACACGTAAAGTTTTTCTCGGAATTTTTAGCAGCACTTGTTGTCGGAATCATTGCATTTTTTGCGGTGAAGTTCGGATATGGAACAGATTTAGATCAAATTATTATCGGTGGGGTCATGCCACTTGTACCAGGATTACTTATTACGAATGCTGTACGTGATTTAATGGCGGGGCATTTTACATCTGGTATATCAAAAGGTGCGGAAGCCTTTTTAACTGCATTTGCAATTGGTTCAGGCATTGCGCTTGTGCTATCGTTTTAAGGAGGTCGCAAATGGATATTTTGATACAAATTGGACTGAGCTTTATAGCGACTTCTTGCTTTGCTGTAATTTTTAATGCACCAATTAAAGTCATTCCGTGGTGTGGGATTGTTGGTTCGCTTGGTTGGACAATTTACAAGTTGTTATCGCAAGTTGGTCTATATGAGGTGCATGCGACGTTTGTTGGTGCATTTGTCGTATCGATTGTTGCACATATTTATGCCCGTCACTTGCGTATGCCGATGATTGTTTTTAGCGTAGCGGGTATTATTCCACTCGTTCCAGGGGGCATTGCGTATAATGCGATGCGTAATATTGTAGAAGTCGATTATTTAATGGGGATGGAATATGGGATGCGTGCTTTTTTAATTTCGGGTGCGATTGCGATGGGGCTTGTATTTGCTGAGGTCATCATGCAACTCATGTATCGCATTATGCGAATAGGCCGTACATCGATTGGGTCATTTGTAAAAGAAAAGAAGTAGATATAAACAAAATCCGCGCGTATCTGAGAGATACAGGCGGATTTTTTCGATGGATAGGAAAGTATAAGTTTTCAAGGAAATCCACAAAGATGCGAAATGTGAGTTTCTAATTATATTGCTTTGTATAGTCGTTCGATTTTTTCTGGTTCTGTCGGTTTGCTAATATAGTAACCTTGGATGATGTCACAGCCGTAGCGTACAAGTAAGTCTTTTTGCTCTTCTGTTTCAACACCTTCAGCAAGAACCGTTAAGTTCATCGATTTACCGAATTTCACCATGCCGTCAATAAGGCGTTGTGTTTTTTCGGATTTTATTAAAGAATTAATAAACGTTTGATCGATTTTTAAAATTTCAATCGGCAATAGTTGCATATAGCGGAATGATGCGTAACCTGTACCGAAATCATCGAGGGCAAAGATGATACCTGCCGACTCTAATTGGCGCATTTGCTTAATAATCGATGTTTCTGCTTCTGCTTCTAATGCAAATTTTTCTGTAATCTCAATTTGAATGAGGTTAGCAGGGCAATTTGTTTTGTTTAGTGTTTCTAAAATGGATTTTGCCATGTTTTTATCACGGAACTCGCGGACAGAAGAGTTAATGCTGACCTTTAAATCAATGCCTGCATTGTGCCATGCAACCGCTTGTTCACATGCTTTTTCTAACATAAATGAACCGATTCGATTAATTAAGCCTGTTTCTTCAGCTATAGGAATGAGTTCATCTGGCGAAACGACACCAATTTCATCGTCTTCCCAACGTACAAGAGCTTCTACAGCTGTAAGTTTACCTGTTTGTAAATTTAGTTGTGGTTGATAGAGCACTTTTAAGTTTTTTTGATCTAGTGCTAGCATTAAACGTTTTTCGATAACCGCTTTACGATTGAGCGCTTTATGTGTTGTTTTGGATAATGACACAATGTTATTACCGCCAGCTTCACGAACGTTTTCGATCGTTGCAAAAGAAGCTTTCATTAACTGATTAAACGTCGATTGGTCTTCAGGATAACGGGTAATACCTCCGCTAATTGAAAGTGGAACTGCTGTATGATTGTTGTAAATTGGGTGCTGCAGCAAGTAGTTTAAGAACGCTTGAATAAACCACTCTGGTAGCGGTGTGATGACAACAAACTCATGCTCATTAATACGTGCCATCGTGCTATCTTGGAAATACATTTTCATGCGCTTCGTAAATTCTACGATTAAGCTGTCTTCCATTTTTTTATCGTGTAAATCTTTTAACGTATAAAATTTATCGATGCTTAAATATACAAATGAGAAGTGACGCCCGTCTTCAATCATTTCTGTAATAACTCTTTCAAGTCGGTGTACATTCATTAAGCCTGTTTCTGTATCGATAAAAGCAATCTTCTCTAGTTGCAGTTGAATCGTTTTTTCTTTCGTAATATTCTTTTCAATTAGAATAAAACGGTTACTTTCAGGGATTGCCCCGATTGATGGAATAGCCGTTAAATGTACCCAGTATGACTGTCCGTCTTTCGTTGCTTTTTCTACTTCACCTTGCCAAATATGTCCGCTATTTAGCGTTTTCCAAATGTTTTGTGATAATTTAATACTTTCCTCTTTTTCAGGGAACAGCTTCCAAAACGTTTTGCCTAAAACTCGTTTTGGTGTCCAGTTACTTGCTTTTAAAAAGGCTTGATTACAGTAAACGATAAACCCTTCGCTATCAACGGTCACCGTCATGAATGAAGATTGAATACCATTACGAAGATCAATCAGCTCTTGCTGGCCATCGTCTATCGTAATTGTAGCTTCGAGCGGTGTTGCCATCACAAACAGCGCGTGCTCATCATCGAATAGGCAACGCTTTGTTAGTAGGGAGACAGCGATAAATTCGCCGTTACTTGCTACTAGCTGCAAGTGATTAAAACGAACAGGCTTTTCGCTAGTTAAAATTGTTTGCCAAGTATCTTCATGGACAAAAGCAAATAAGCTATCTTGTAGAGACGTGTTTTTAAAATCATCTACTGTATATCCGAAATGAAGCTCACTTAAGTTATTCCAATTTAGCATGTCACCATCAAGGCTTAGAATAAAAGAAGGAAAAGGAGCATGATTTAATAGTTCGTTACTCATTTGATACAGTTGTAATGGGCTCATGAATAATATCTCCTTAATTTAGTAAATATATAATATTATTATAGGTAATATAAGGCTCGTAGTCACTATGAATATAATAATAATATTTTGATAATGGACGCTAGAAGGACCTTTTTTCTCTTGAGTCTACAAAACAACTTTAAAAATATTAAAAATAGATAAAAAATTGATTTAATGTTTTGGTGTGTAAGAAATTTAAATGCCGAAAATTTAGACTATAAAGCGTACAAAAGTTATAAGAAAACAAAAAATGTTAAAAATAGTATAATAAATGACTTGTTTTATTAAGGGGAACACTACGGATTAGATCAAAAAAATACAAAATTTTAGAGGTCTATAAAAAAAGTTCATATAACTGTGCATAAATTGTCTTTTTTTATTTGAAATAC
>JBJEFO010000281.1:0-2483 GCA_051874135.1 Lysinibacillus sp. | reverse complement strand
GAAAAGATTTTGAAAAGAAGCGAATGTTTTAATAGGTTTGCATCATAGACTAGTAGGAGGGTGTTTTGACAATTATTGCTTGTCATTTACTAAAAGATTACTAGTTTTTCATCACATTGTGTAACGGTTCAAAGTAATTTGTCTAACATCAATCATGATTAATTTAAGAGGAGTGTTTAATATGACTTTGAAAGTAATGGAAATTGAACGTTTAGAAAATGGCGTTGTGACAATTGGCATTAATAGTCCACCAGCAAATACACTTAGTGCAGCCGTACAAAGTGATATTCAGCAAGTGCTTGAACAATATGGTGAGGATGCAAATACACGTGTACTCGTTTTTCATTCAGCAAATCCTAAAATTTTTATGGCAGGTGCAGATTTAGGCTCGATGGGCAGTTCTGAAGGTGGAATGGGCGAAGGCGTAAAATTTGTACAAGATCTTTTCAATCAATTAGAAAGCTTAAATAAACCGACGATTGCTGCGATTGATGGACATGCATTAGGCGGCGGCTGTGAATTTGCATTAGCGTGCGATTTCCGTGTGATGGGTGGCGGCACAATTGGCTTAACAGAAGTGACGTTAGGGCTTATTCCGGGAGCAGGAGGTACGCAACGATTAACAAAATTAATTGGGGCTGCCAAAGCAAAAGAACTAATTTTATTAGGCACACGTTTATCAGCACAAGAGGCACAATCAGTTGGGCTTGTACATCGTGCAGTGGAGCCAGAGAATGCACTACAAGAATCGTTAAAGCTAGCACAGCAATTAGCGACTGGTGCGATTGAAACAATGGGGCTTGCAAAACAAGCAATTGCAGCAGCAGAGTTACCGCTCGAAGAAGGATTAGCTGTAGAACGACAAGCATTTGTCAAGGCAGTTTCTTCCCCGGAAGCTAAAGAAGGAGTCGGTGCATTTATGCAAAAGCGTAAACCGAACTTTCTTCAAGTGAACCCTACAGTATCGAAATAACTAATACCTCCTCTGCAATTTTTGTAGGGGAGTTTACATTGAGAAGGAAGGCGTGACGTTATGTTAAATAATTTAAAAATATTAGATTTCACTACGTTGCTACCAGGACCTTTTGGCACGTTGTTACTGGCGGATTTAGGAGCAGATATCGTGCATATTTCTAGACCAAACAAAGCTGCAATCCCGTTAGATTCATATTTACAAAGAAATAAAAATTCAATCGTTGCAGATTTAAAAGATTCTGCGACGGTTGAAAAGTTAAAAAGTCTAGTAAAAGAATATGATATTGTTATTGAACAATTTAGGCCGGGTGTGATGGAGCGATTAGGGCTTGGTTATGATGTGCTTAAGGAAATCAATCCGTCCATTATTTACTGCTCTATAACGGGTTACGGACAAACAGGGCCGTATAGAAATCGTGCAGGTCATGATATTAATTACGTTGCTTTAGCTGGAATTCCGTCACACTCAGGCAATAAAAATAGTGGACCGCCGAATTTAGGTGTACAAATTGCAGATATTGCAGGTGGCTCATTACACGCGGCCGTTGCGATTTTAGCAGCCGTCAACAACCGTCATGTAACAGGTGAAGGTCAACATCTTGATATTAGTATGACGGATTGCGTCTTTACGTTAAATGCGGTTGCAGCAGCAACTTATTTTGCGGATGGTACAGTACCTAAACAAGAAAGTTCTGCTTTAAATGGCGGGGGCTTCTACGGATATTATGAAACTGCTGATGGACGTTATTTATCAATCGGTAGCTTAGAACCTGCATTTCGAAAGACTTTATGTGAAGCTATTGGTAAACCTGAGTTACTACCGCTTAGTTTTAGCGATAAAGAACAAGATATCATTACGTTTAAAGAAGCAGTAGCCGAAACGATTTTACTCCAAACGCTTGATGAGTGGATGCAAATATTTGAACAAGTCGATGCCTGTGTGGAGCCAGTTTTAACGTTCGATGAAGTAGAAAAACATCCTCATTTTGTGGAGCGCGGTTTAATCGTAGAAGTGGAAAATGAAAAAGGCGAATTGCAAAAGCAAATAGCATGTCCAATCAAATCAAACAATTTTACCCCGCAATATAAACATGTTCGTAGTGATAATACAAATTCAATTTTGGACGAGCTCACAATATAGGTAAGAGCGCCCCATTGTTTTTATGCAATGGGGTAGTTCACTTAAACAGCAATAAACGTGACATAAATAAGTATCCCTAACACAATACCACCAATGGCCCCAAAAATTCCTAATACGATTTGATAAGGTTTTACTAACAAAAATCCCACCCCTTTATCTTTTAAAATAGTAAGCCATCTGAAAGAGTAAAGTTGAAGCATTATACGTAGCGATAAAAGAAAATAGCACTAGCTCAATTGATAGTGAGATATTTAATGACACATCTTTAATGAATGAGATACATATTGCCTCAAACGTTTTACTCAAAAGTACTCATATAATAAAAAATTTAAAATTTTCTAAAATTAAATTCCAATTTCAAGAAGTT
>JBJEFO010000280.1:0-10862 GCA_051874135.1 Lysinibacillus sp. | reverse complement strand
TCAGCGCGAATGTATAAATAGCAATATACGAGATTTTTAAGTTCAACTTATATAGCGTATTTTCTTTATTAAAAAGAAGGATTATATGAAGCGACTATAGTATAAAATAATTAACAAGCTAATAACGTGTCAGCAATTACGATAAGGAGGTTGTTTTCATGCTACTTGCTACGATTTCCACGTTATCATCAGAAGATTCGACATATAATCAAGAACATATTCGAGCACTACGTGGGGCTTTAAGTGAACAACAAGAGGATTTAGTACAGTTACGTACAATTATTGATAACATCCGTAGCTGTAAGGATGTTAGTCTAGATAATCGTGATGTAGAAAAATATACAGCACAACTATTACAGGTTGAGGATTATCAACATCACCGATTTAATAAAATAGATGAAATGATTTATCATAATAGAAAAGAAATAAAAAAAGCAAAAACAACCGATCATACAGTTGAAACATATGGGAAAGAAGTTCGTAAGTTAGAAGCGGGTTTACGTACATTGCGTTTATTTGTAGGAGATGTCATTGACATGCTTTCGCCAAATAGTGTTGTAATAAATCGTGTAGATGATAGAATCGCCTATTTTGAAAAGCGCTCAACGACCTTGATGGCTGAAATGCACGAATTAATGGAGAAAATGTTTTTGTTATAGAGTGATAAGCATCTTTTAGTGGACTAAAGGATGCTTATTTTGTTCTAAACACTATTATTTCAGCATAAAGTATAAAATTAGCAAATTTAGCTAGAGACTAAAGTATTGAAGTGCGAGTTTTTAATACTTGAAAGTGGGTATGCTTACGTAACATAGTTATAGTTGTGACAAACTTGTAGTAAGACTAATTTATTAATTTTAGTTAATAGTGTAAATTTAACTTGTATAAGGTAGCAAAAGTAGTAATCTTTAAAAAGTGCAATTTAAAACAAACGAAAGTAGCGTGATTCAATGTTTTTTAAAAAGACATTACATCAAGAGCGCATCGAGATAGATTCATATCAGGTAAAGATTGAAGCAAGTAAACATCCAAAATTAAAACAACAAATTAAAATGTTAAAGCTAACAGATACGGATTTAAAATATTTATGTGCTTTTCAGCCTTATATTGAGAAAAATATAAACGATATTGTCGATTCGTTTTATGATGTACTGGGAATGGATTCGAGTTTAGTAAAAATTATAAATAATCATAGTACAGTTGAACGTTTGAAAGTAACTTTAAAAAAACATATTTATGAAATGTTTAGTGGAGTAATTGATGAAGAGTTTATCCAAAAGCGTGAACGTATTGCACGTGTACACGTATATATTGGATTACCTACGCAAAGTTATCTTGCAGCATTTCAAAATTTAAACCTCTCCTTTATGCAATATGTACAAGATTATATTCCCCACACCAAAGATCGGTTTAGTATTTTGACAGCTGTCTCGAAAATGTTAAATTTGGAGCAACAACTAGTATTAGAAGCATTTGAGGCATATATTGCGGAGCAACGCCAAACAATAGAAGAGCGAAAAGAAGCGGTAAGTCGTTCTATTATAGAAGCATCGGAAAATTTAGCGGCTATCTCTGAACAAACAAACGCCTCTTATCAGCAATTAAGTGCAGAAACGGAACAACTTGTAGCTTATGCTGAGCGTGCGAACAATATCTCATGCGAAACAGCACAGCAAGCATTAGAAGGAAAAGAGCAAATGCAGTCACAATCACAAAATATGTCGACCATTACATCATCAGTTAAGGACATTACCCATGATATTCAACGCTTAACAGAGATGACGAAACAGATGGAAGGTGTCATGTCAATCGTCACAAATGTTGCGAACCAGACCAATTTACTTGCATTGAATGCGTCGATTGAAGCAGCGCGTGCAGGAGAGGCAGGTAAAGGTTTTGCGGTCGTAGCTAATGAAGTACGAAAGTTGGCGGAACAGACAAAATCATCTACCGATACAGTTGGTGAGTTGTTACAACATACAAATGAGCGTACGATGAAGCTTGAAACATCGCTCGACAATATACAAATAGCTGTGAAATTTGGCGAAGAAGGGATGCTTCAAACAGAGCAAAAATTCTCAGAAATTTTACATTCAATGAGTGATACAAAAACGCAAAATGAGCTCATTACAAAGGAAGTCCAACAGCTAGGTGTAGTTATTAATGAACTTTCTGTCGCATTTGATGAAGTTACAAATTCTGCGGATAAACTTGCTATCATTTCACAGGAATTAAAACAATAAGTATTCTTCATGTTGAAGGATGCTTTTTTTATTTATGCCATTAATTCGTATGTTAAAAGTTCAAGGTTATTTTTCTAATTTGTAATAAACCGCACAGAGATTGTTCTAGAAAAATGTTTATAATAGACGTAGCGTATTTTTAACATATTAGGAGATGTAAATATGAAAACAGTAGTCGTTGTTGGCGGTGGAATTACAGGTTTATGCACAATGCATTATGTAAAGCGTCAAATGATAGAAAACAATATAGAAGCAAATCTTATTTTAATTGAACGTAATGCTTATTTAGGTGGGAAAATTCACTCTGCTCATGACGGTGGATTTATTATGGAAACGGGCGCGGATTCAATTGTAGCACGTCATCCAGGCGTTCTTGAATTAGTGCGCGAGCTTGATTTTGAATCGGAGCTAGTTTATAACGAAACAGGTATTTCCTACATTTATACAAATAATGAGCTGCATGCGATTCCTGCAGGTTCGACATTTGGTATCCCGATGAGTGAGGAATCTTTACACGCGAGCACACTTATTTCTGAGGAAGGGAAACAACGTGCGTTACAAGATTTACAATTGCCAAATACGAATTTTACGAAAGAAAGTTCTATTGGCGAATTTTTAGAGTACTTTTTAGGAGAAGAAATTGTTCAAAAGCAAATTGCACCAGTGCTTGCTGGTGTTTACTCGGGCGATCTTTATCAGCTTTCACTTGCTTCCACACTACCTTATTTAGTGGACTATAAAAATAACTATGGCAGTATACTAAAAGGCTTTGAAGCAAATCGAGAGCAGTTTGAAAAGGCAGCAAATAAAAAGTTTATTTCATTCCGTAACGGATTATCGGCAATAATCGACCGTTTAGAAGAGAGCTTACCGGATGTAACGTTTATGAAAAATACAGAAATACATAGTGTTACAAAGGTTGGTGATCGTTACGAAGTAGTTGCGGGAGATGAAACGATCAAAGCAGATGTAGTCGTACTTGCAGTGCCGAATGAAACAGTACGGGAAGTGCTACAGGATGAGAGTTTGCAAAAAAGTCTTGATAAATTTACAACGGCTTCAGCGATTACGATGTATCTCGGGTTTAATGTACCGGATAGTGTATTGCCAGCAGATGGCACAGGTTTTATTGTTTCGCATAATAGTGATCTTGTATGTAATGCGTCGACGTGGACGAGCCGCAAGTGGAAGCATACATCAAAAGAGGGCAACTTACTCGTTCGATTATTCTACAAAAACATTAACCCTCGTTATGAGGAGCTTGCTGCCATGACAGATGAACAGCTTGTGGAAGTAGCAAGACAAGATATTAAGTTGAGCTTAGGAATTGAAGAGGAACCAACTGTTGTCAATGTGACAAAATGGATTGATAAAATGCCACGCTATGACTTAGCACATAATGAGGCATTGTCTGTTGTTGTGAACGATTTAGCGGACCGTTATCCAAATTTACTACTTGCGGGTTGCTCGTATTTTGGCGTCGGCATTGGCGCATGTATTCAAAATGGCAAAAAGACAGCGGAGAAAATTATTACAGCTTTACGTTAATTTTCAAATTGAAAACGTTTACTATCGCAAAACGTCTTGACGTTCTTTTCATATAACGTTATGATTCTTTTAATTATTTACAAAATTCATATATTTCTTATCGAGAGAAGTTGAGGGACTGGCCCATTGAAACTTCAGCAACCAACGAAACGTCAGGTGCTAAATCCAGCCGGCAATTGCCGTAAAGATGAGAAGGGATAGCGATTTTATAGCCTTCTTGTAAAAAGAAGGCTTTTTATTTTAACAAGAATAGACGAAAAATTTCTACAACTAAATGAGGAAAGAGGGATATTTTAATGGGATTGCTTGAAGCTTTAGAAACGCGTGTCTTAACAGCGGACGGCGCAATCGGTACGTTGCTTTATTCTTATGGGCTAGATTACTGCCATGAGGAAATGAACGTTACAAAGCCAGAAATCGTACAAAAAATTCACGAGCAGTATATCGCAGCGGGAGCAGATGTTATTCAAACGAATACATATGGTGCGAATGCGATTAAATTAGCGCGTTACGGTTACGAAGGGCGCGTAAAAGAGTTTAATGAAGCGGCCGTGAAGTTAGCAAAAGCTGCTGCAGGTAATGACGTATTTGTGCTCGGAACAATTGGTGGTATTCGTGGTATTCGTAAAAGCGACGCTACATTAGAGGAAATTATTCAAGCGATTCGTGAACAAGCGCAAGTATTAATCGATGGCGATGTTGATGGGATTTTACTTGAGACGTTTTATGACTTTGAAGAAATTGAAGCAGCTGTACGAGCTGTGCGGGCATTAACGACGAAGCCGATTATCGCGCAAGTTTCAATGCATGAACCAGGTATTTTGCAAGGAGGGATTTCCTTTGCCGATGCGTTAACAGCGCTTGAGCAGGCTGGTGCTGATATTGTCGGAAGCAATTGCCGCTTAGGTCCTTTCCATACAATTCAAGCGTTTGAAAATGTGAATTTACCAAAAAAAGCTTATCTTTCTGCTTATCCTAATGCTTCTCTATTAGATGTAGAAGATGGTCGTGTTGTATATGAATCAGAGGCAGATTATTTTGCACGTGCAGCCGAAGAATTGGTGAAGCAAGGTGTACGTTTAATCGGAGGCTGCTGTGGTACGACGCCGAAGCACATTGAAGCGACGAAAAAACGTTTAGCGAAGTTAACGCCGCTGAAGAAAAAACAAATTAAACCAGCAAGCGTTGAGTTTGTGCGTGTACCAGAGCCACGTAAATATGAGCCTTTGCATGTCAAGGCGAAGCGCGAGCGTTCTGTGATTGTAGAGCTAGATACACCACGTCACCTAGAAATTGAAGCATTTATAAAAGGTGCAAAGGAATTATATGAAAACGGCGCGGATGTCATTATGATGGCAGATAATTCATTAGCGTCACCGCGTATTAGTAATATTGCGATGTCAGCGTTATTGCAAAATGAAGGTGTGCGTGTATTACCACATTTAACTTGTCGTGATCGTAATTTGATTGGTCTGCAATCGCATTTGATGGGGCTTGATGCATTAAAGTTACATGATATTTTAGTCGTTACAGGGGACCCGACAAAAGTAGGTGACTTCCCAGGTGCAACGAGTGTATATGACGTATCGTCGATGGAGTTAATGTCGATGATTAAGCAAATGAACGAAGGGATTTCCTTCTCAGGGAAGCCGCTTCGCAAAAAAGCAAACTTTTCTGTGGCAGGTGCATTTAACCCGAATGTTCGTGTTGTCGAACGCGCGGTAGCACGCCTAGAGAAAAAATTAGAGCATGGCTGCGATTACTTTATTTCTCAGCCAGTTTATTCGAAGGAAAAGATTATTGAAATTTATGAGGCGACGAAACATTTAGATGCGCCAATTTATATTGGAATTATGCCGCTAACATCATTTAAGAGCGCGAATTTCCTGCATCACGAAGTACCAGGCATCAAGTTATCAGATGAGGTATTGGCACGTATGGAAGCTTGCGGTGATGATAAAGAAAAGGCAACAGCAGAAGGGGTAGCAATTGCAAAAGAGCTACTCGATACAGCATGTGAATATTTCAACGGTATTTATTTAATTACACCGTTTTTACGATACGATATGACATTACAGCTTATGGATTATGTAAAAGAGCTAGATGCACAACAAAAAGGAGTACACACGAATGCTTAACCACCCGATTTACGAACAACTTGAAAAACGTATCCTCATTATTGATGGCGCAATGGGGACGATGCTACAAGCAGAAAACTTAACGCCGGATGATTTTGGCGGCGAAGAACTAGATGGCTGTAATGAAAACTTAGTCATTACGCGTCCGGATGTTATTAAAAAAGTACACCGCGCTTATCTTGAAGCAGGTGCAGATATTATTTGTACAAATACATTTGGCGGTACACCGCTCGTATTAAATGAATATGGTTTAGGCGACAAGGCAGACGAAATCAATACGCTTGCAGTAAAGATAGCAAAAGAAGCTGCATCGGAATTTTCAACTTCTGCATGGCCACGTTTTGTAGCAGGGGCAATGGGTCCAACGACAAAAACACTTTCTGTTACAGGTGGTATTACGTTTGAAGAGTTAGAAGAAAACTTCTACAAGCAAGCTTATTCTTTAGTGAAGGCGGGCTCGGATTTAATTTTATTAGAAACAAGTCAGGATATGCTGAACGTAAAGGCTGCAACGATCGGTATTAATCGTGCATTTGAAGAGTTAAACACAGTGTTACCAGTCATGATTTCAGGGACGATTGAGCCGATGGGTACGACACTTGCAGGTCAATCAATTGAAGCTTTTTATATTTCAATCGAACATATTAAGCCGCTTTCTGTAGGTTTAAACTGTGCGACAGGTCCAGAGTTTATGACGGATCATATTCGTTCGTTATCTGATTTAGCGACAAGCTATGTAAGTTGTTATCCAAATGCGGGTCTTCCAGATGAGGAAGGCTGTTATCACGAAACACCAGATTCTTTATCGAAAAAGCTACGTGGCTTTGCAGAAAAAGGTTGGTTAAATATTGTCGGTGGCTGCTGTGGTACGACACCTGCTCATATCGCGGCAATTCGTGAGGCAGTGGATGGCTATGCACCACGTAAACGTCCTGAAAAAACGCATGAACACGTTGTTTCAGGTATTGAGCCCCTACAATATGACGATTCAATGCGTCCGTTATTTATTGGGGAACGTACAAATGTAATTGGTTCTCGTAAATTTAAGCAATTAATTATCGACGGCAAGTTTGAAGAGGCGGCAGAAATTGCACGTGCGCAAGTGAAAAATGGGGCACACGTAGTTGATATTTGTTTAGCAAACCCAGACCGCGATGAAGTAGAAGATATGCGTAACTTTATGCCGGAAGTTGTGAAAAAGGTTAAAGTGCCAATCGTAATCGACTCAACAGATGAAAAAGTAATGGAAGAAGCGTTAAAGTTCTGCCAAGGAAAAGCGATTATTAATTCGATTAACCTTGAGGACGGGGAAGAACGTTTTGATGCGGTAATGCCACTTGTGAAAAAATACGGTGCTGCAGTTGTAGTCGGTACGATTGACGAAACAGGTATGGCTGTTACACGTGAGAAAAAGTTAGAAGTTGCGAAACGTTCATATGATTTATTAACGGAGAAGTGGGGATTAGCACCGGAAGATATTATTTTCGATCCATTAATGTTCCCAGTCGGCACAGGGGATGAGCAATATATTGGCGCTGCGGAAGAAACGATTGAAGGGATTCGTCTAATTAAAGAAAACTTACCAGGCGTGTTAACAGTGCTTGGCGTAAGTAATATTTCATTCGGTTTACCACCAGTAGGGCGTGAAGTGTTGAATGCTGTATATTTATATCACTGTACAAATGCAGGACTAGACTACGCAATCGTTAATACAGAAAAATTAGAGCGTTATGCATCGATTCCAGAAGAGGAAATTAAGCTAGCGAATGATTTAATTTTCCGCACAAATGATCAAACATTAGCTGATTTTACGGAGTTTTATCGTGATAAAAAGAAAGACAAGGTAGAGGCACAACTACCAGAAACGGTAGAAGGTCGCCTTGCTTACTATATTTTAGAAGGTACAAAGGAAGGCTTAATTGATGATTTAGAGCTTGCCCGTGAAATTTTTGATGCGCCACTTGATATTATTAATGGCCCATTAATGGAAGGAATGGCGGAAGTAGGCCGTCTGTTTAATGACAACCAGTTAATCGTTGCCGAAGTACTGCAATCGGCGGGTGTTATGAAGGCTGCTGTTGCACATTTAGAGCAATATATGGAGCGCAGTGAAGAGTCAGCAAGTAAAGGGAAAATGGTACTAGCGACAGTAAAAGGTGATGTACATGATATCGGGAAAAACTTAGTCGATATCATCCTTTCGAATAATGGCTTCAAAGTAGTCGATTTAGGTATTAAAGTAACGCCAGCAGAATTGATTGAAGCGATTCGTCGTGAAAAACCAGACTTTGTAGGTCTTTCAGGCTTACTTGTAAAATCTGCACAGCAAATGGTTCTAACAGCGCAAGACTTTAAAGAAGCAGGTATTGATGTACCGATTATGGTAGGTGGTGCCGCATTATCTCGCCGCTTTACAGAAACAAAAATTGCACCAAATTATGATGGACCGGTCATTTATTCGAAGGACGCAATGGAAGGATTAGAAGTAGCTAACCGTCTGATGAATCCAGTAGAACGACCAAAGCTAGAGGCAGAATTAAAAGCTGCGATTGAAAAGCGTGCAGAAGCAGATAGCAAGCGCGCGAATCGTCCTGTAGCAATCGCTGAAAAGCCAGTGCGTACAATTGCAGATGCACCTGTATTTGAACCGAAAGATTTAGTACGTCACGTAAAGCGTGAGTATGCAGTGTCGCATTTATATCCGTATGTCAATATGCGTACATTAATCGGGCATCACTTAGGCTTAAAAGGTCAGGTGGACAAGCTGTTAGCAGCAGGTGATAAGCGTGCGGTGGAATTAAAAGAGCTTGTCGATAGCTATTTAAATGATGACACGTTAAAACCATCTGGTATGTATCAATTCTTTAAAGCGCAAGCAGATGGCGATGATGTCGTTGTTTATGCGGAAGATGGCGTAACAGAAATTCAACGCTTCACATTCCCACGCCAGCAAGTAGCACCGTTCATGTGTTTATCAGACTTCTTAAAAACAAAAGAATCTGGTGAAATGGACTATATCGCACTAATGGTCGTAACAGCTGGTCATGGCGTAAGTGCAAAGGCGCGCGAACTAAAGGATGCAGGTAAATTCCTAGAGAGCCATGCATTACAAGCAACAGCATTAGAGCTTGCTGAAGGCTTTGCAGAGCGTATTCACCAAGAAATCCGCGATCAGTGGGGCTTCCCGGATGGTGTTGATTTCACAATGCGTGACCGCTTTGCTGCGAAATACCAAGGTCAACGCTTCAGCTTCGGCTATCCAGCTTGTCCGAATTTAGAAGATCAAGAAAAGTTATTTGCAACATTGAAACCTGAAGATATCGGCGTACATTTAACAGAAGGCTTCATGATGGAACCTGAGGCAAGTGTATCTGCGATTGTCTTTGCACATCCAGAAGCGCGATACTTTAACGTATAGAAACAAGGAGTCCTTTCTATGGAGAGGGCTCCTTTTTTTCTAATATAATAAAATTATAAAAAAGAGGGAGATGGTTTAGATGATTAGACGTGCAACACGTGAAGATGTGGCAGGGATATTGGAAATCTTTAATTACAACATCATACATAGTACGGCAATTTATTTATATGAGGAGCAAACACTGGAGGAACGACTCGCTTGGTTTGATGGGAAAGTAGAAGCAGGGGAGCCGGTGTTTGTATATGAAGTAGATGGGCACATTGCGGGTTATGCAACGTATGGCAAATTTCGTCCGCATGTAGCGTATCAATATACAATTGAAAATTCGGTCTATGTGCATGAAAACTTTCAACGACGCGGGATTGCGAAGCAGTTAATGCTACGTCTTATTGAGGAGGCAAAAATAGCACATTACAAGACGATGATAGCTTGCATTGATGCATCCAATGATGGCAGTAAACTGATGCATGAAAAGCTCGGATTTATTCATAGTGGCACGTTGAAAAATGTAGGATTTAAATTTGATAAATGGTTAGATTTAGACCTATATCAGCTAAATTTGTAGAATGACAGAAAATTCTGTACCTTATCTCGTGTCCAGTGATATGATAAACATATAATGGAAACCGGCATAGAGAGAAGGGATGCGCAATTGAATCATGTAGAGGAAAAGAAGTTTATTTTCCAACATATTAGAACTTTTGTGATGGTGAACGCGGTTTGGTTACTTGTGTTTTTAAATTATACGTTCATTTTTAATCTCATAGGAGAAAGCAATTTAGCATCTTTAAAAATTATTATTCAAATGTGTATGTTAGTTGCTATTAGTTCGATTGGCTTTCAAATTTGGTTTTCAACGCGCTTTAATTTAGACAATAAAAATGTGCATATAGGTGCTTTATTTTTTACTATTGGCTTATTTCAAATCGTTCACATCGTTTCGTCAGAGGGGCTTCCGAATTACTTGCATTATGATTATGGGAAGTTTTCGGATTTATTTGATTTAATTACCCATAATTTAATGCCTCTTGGGATGATTGTTATTGTATTAATGCCTTATCAACAAATTACGCTACGTTATCGAAAAGCGGTATTTTCAGCCTCGGTGCTTTTTGCGCTCGTGTTTATCGTGTGGTGCTTTTGGAATTTAGCGTACATTCATACGCTGTTTGACCAATTTAATTTAAAGGTGATTTTGCAAACAACAGCGATCATTAGTCAGATTGTTCTTGTAGCTTTACTATTGAAGAAGTTTAAATGGTCCCGTAGAAGAAATTTTTTATTTTTGATTGCTACGTTGTATTTCATCATAGGAAATGGACTGTTTACGATATCTACAGCTCATACAGATGCGTATTATTTAGTTGGTGAATTGATCCAAGTTTGTGCTTTCATCACCTTATTTTATGCTATTTATTATTCATCGGTAGAGCGTCCATATAAAGACTTGGCACTTTCGGAAATGCGCATGCAGAAAATGGCCTATTACGATGAAATATCAGGATTGCCGAATCA
>JBJEFO010000279.1:0-2495 GCA_051874135.1 Lysinibacillus sp. | reverse complement strand
TGCTCCTGACGCTACGCTTTCGTCGCAAAGGAAACCTTGGCTGTGGCAAAGCGCGAAGGCTACATACTTGACTGATATTCAACTATGGAAATAACTGTTTTTAAAATTGCTCATTATGAGTAGTAATTAAACTTGTAAATGGAGGATTAAGCATATGAACAATCACGAGATCGACTACAAGCTCCATGGAGATGATATGCAATTTGTTGAAGTAGAATTAGATCCAAATGAAACGGTCATTGCAGAGGCCGGTGCCTTAATGATGATGGAAGACAATATTAAAATGGAAACAATATTTGGTGATGGCTCTAATAGTCGTGACAGTAGCGGTTTCATGGGCAAATTAATGGGTGCTGGTAAACGTTTAATTACAGGTGAGAGCCTATTTATGACGACCTTCACGAATGAAGGAAATGAGAAACGCCATGTATGTTTTGCATCACCATATCCAGGTAAGATTATTCCTATGGATTTAAGTACATTAAACGGTAAAATCATTTGTCAAAAGGATGCGTTTTTAGCTGCGGCAAAAGGCGTATCAGTTGGCGTGGAATTCCAACGTAAACTTGGTACAGGCTTCTTCGGTGGTGAAGGTTTCATCATGCAAAAGCTTGAAGGTGATGGTATGGCATTCGTTCATGCAGGTGGTACAATTCATGAGCGCCACTTACAGCCAGGTGAAACACTGCGTCTTGATACAGGCTGTTTAGTGGCAATGACATCAGATGTAGATTATGATATCGAAGCGGTTGGTGGTGTTAAAACAGCCCTATTTGGTGGTGAGGGGATCTTCTTAGCTACACTACGTGGACCTGGTACAGTTTGGGTACAATCATTACCATTTAGCCGTTTAGCAAGCCGTGTATTCGCAGCAGCACCAATGTCACAAGGTGGCGGCGGTCAGTCTTCAGGCGAAGGCGGCATCGGCGGTCTGTTTGATTTATTTAATAAATAAATTTACGCGCAATCACCAGCTGATATACATTCAAAAAGAGCATCTCTACTTTACCTTGTAGAATGCTCTTTATTTTATATACAATGTTAAAACGTTTGGATTGTTTCCTCTAATTTCGCGGCATCTTCTTCTAAACGTTCTGAAGATTCACCTATACGCTCTGCTACGACAGAAAGCTCTTTAACTTGCATCGCGACATTTTCAAAATCGGCAATGGTCGTTTCAATTGAGTTTGAAATATGGTCAAACGATGTAAGTGATTTTTTATTTTGCTCGATGCCATCTTCAACGAGTGTTTGAATCATATGAATTGACTCAATTACTTGTGCCGTCACTGCGCTTGATCCGCCAATCAGAACGGCTATTTGTTCGACAGATTGTTTCGTTTGATCTGCCAATTTGCGTACCTCATCTGCTACAACCGCAAATCCTTTACCATGCTCTCCTGCCCTTGCCGCCTCAATGGCTGAATTCAACGCCAGTAAGTTCGTTTGATTCGCTATTCCTTTAACAATTTCAACAACCGCCTGAATTTCAGAAGACGATGCATCTAATTCTTTTACCATCTCTGTCATTTCAAATGCTTTTTCGTTAATTTGAGATGTTTGTTCACTTAAGCGATGCATTTGTAAATAGCCTTCTTCTGATGCACCTTTTGTCCCCCGTGCCTCATGAATGCTATTTTGTAAATGACTATTTACTTTTTTCGTGCTTGCTACTAGCTCAACAACCGCATCATTCGTTTCTTGGGACTGTATTTCTAAATTGCGTGAAATACTGCCAATGACTTCACGGACATCTTGTTTCACTTGCTCTTGCTGCTCATGCAAAATTCGGTCGGATACTTTCTCGTATTCCTCTAACACAATTTGCTGTTCAAAACTAAAAATTTTACTTAGTGAATTGATGACAACCTCTGTTTCTTCTTTACTTAAATCTAACGAAAATACAATGTTTCGAATCGTTTGTTCGAGCTTTTGAAATGCAGCTAAATACCATTTCGTTGTAAGCCCAATATGCACATGCATGATGGATACTTTTGCTCGCTTTTCTAAATATGTATCATCTATTCGCCCGTCCAACATTTCAATAATATGGTGTCTTAACGTTTGACGGAGACGCTCAGTCGTACTATGTTGACTAATTTTATCCCGAAACTCTGGTACACTTTCAATCGTTCCATAAAACGCCTCAACGATTTCCTTAATACTCACTTCTACATAAGGTTTAACTGCACGGATAATATGTAAATCTTCTGTAGTAAGCTCAATAATTTCAAGTTGCTGTAAACGTGAAGAATCTTTTATAAAAACGCCTACTCCATCAAACTTCATGCCAACAATTGTTTGTTTATGCCGTTCATTTTTTTTAAAGGAAAACATTCTCATCTCTCCATTGCTTCGAATTTATTCGTAAACTAGAGCATTTTTCTATTATTAATATATCTATAAATTACAACTTTTTACAAGGTTTATATAAATTAAAAGGTAACATCCTAAAAAGATGTTACCACATTTAATAAAAAACACTTTTCTATTTT
>JBJEFO010000278.1:0-2505 GCA_051874135.1 Lysinibacillus sp. | reverse complement strand
ATCATGGCAGGTCACATTCATCAGCCAGCTTACTCAAAATTCTTCAACCCTGAATTAAAAGATGAAGATTTATTACCAGCTACTCTTTCTAAAGAGTTAATCACTGACTTACTACGTGGTAAATTAGGATTCAACGGTGTTGTTGTAACAGATGCTTCTCACATGGTAGCAATGACATCTGCGATGAAACGTAGCGAAATGCTTCCTACTTCTATTGCAGCTGGTTGCGACTTATTCTTATTCTTCAACGATCCAGACGAAGACTTCGGTTACATGATGGACGGATACAAAAACGGCATCATTACAGAAGAGCGCCTAGAAGCAGCTTTAACTCGTATTTTAGGTCTTAAAGCATCACTAGGACTTCACAAAAAAGCGAAAACTGAAATCATGATGCCAAAAGAAGAAGCATTAAAACAAATTGGTCGTCCTGAAAACGTAGCGCTATTTAAAGAAGTGGCAGACCGTGCGATTACATTAGTAAAAGACAAACAAGATATTTGGCCTGTGACACCGGAGAAATATAAACGCGTATTATTAGTAAACGTTAAAGGTTCTGAAAGCGCTTTCGGTAAATTAATTAGCGGCGGTAAAGCTAAACCAGTTGAAATATTAAAAGAATTACTTGAAGCAAAAGGTTTTGAAGTGGAAATTTACGAATCGCCAATTGAAAAAATCTTTAAATTACCAGAAGAAGAGCAAATGAAGAGCATCATGAATGCATATGCAGCAAAACGTCCAATCAAAGAATTAACGGACAAATACGACCTAATCATCAACGTTGCAAACGTTGGTATGGGTGATGTTGTACAACGTATGGTGTGGAATGCACTTAAAGGAACACCTGATATTCCATTCTATGTGCATGAAATCCCAACAATCTTCGTGTCAGTGAACTCACCATTCCACTTAGCGGATGTACCACAAGTAAAAACGTACATCAATGCATACGATGGTAAAAAACCAACACTTGAAGCATTAGTTGAAAAAATGGTGGGACAATCTGAATTTAAAGGTGTAGACCCAGTCGATGCTTACTGCGGACTTAAAGATACGCGCATTTAATATATAAAACATTAGGGAAACTCTATGTAAAAATAGGGTTTCCCTTTTATATATAAGTTGAACTTAAAAATCTCGTATATTGCTATGTATACATTCGCGCTGACCGCACGTTCCGCATGCGAGGCACGAATGTCTATATGATTACGCACTCGCTAAAATCTTTATTTCGATTTATTAAATTTTACTATTTATGAAATTTATTCAAAAAATACTTTTGCATTACAAATAATGCAATGTTATCGTTAAAGCGAGGTGAATTTACATGACAACTTATGATTTAGCGGTAATCGGTGCAGGTCCAGGTGGATATGTGGCGGCCATCCATGCAGCGAAAAGCGGTCTTCGTGTATTGCTTGTAGAAAAAAATAAAGTAGGTGGGGCATGTTATAACGTAGGCTGTATCCCATCAAAAATTATGTTAGAACATAGTAAGCTCGTACAGGAAATTCGACGTGGAACTAATTGGGGGATTACAGTCCCTACAATCAATATTGATTTTCCGAAGCTGATGCGCAGAAAAGATGAAGTAATCGACGAACTGTTACATAATATTGAAGGTTTTATTGAAAACGCGCAAATTGATTTAATTTACGGAGAAGCGACTGTTACGACAGACAAGATTGTCATAGTGAACAATCAATCGTATGAAGCGAAAAATGTTATTTTAGCAACAGGTAGCCGTCCGTTCGTTCCACCATTTAAAGGGCTTGAGACGGCAAATTATTATACAACGGATACATTTTTTAATATACAACAGTTGCCAAAGCAATTGACGATTATCGGTGGTGGTGTTATTGCGATTGAAATGGCGTTTGCTCTAGCACCAATGGGGACAAAAGTGACGGTGCTAAACCATAGTACGGATATTTTACAAACGGAAGAACCAGATGCTCGTCCGATTATTAAGGAAAAAATGAAACAGCTCGGCATAGAGTTAATAACGGATTTTAAATTTGAAGAAATTCGCGGAAATGAAATTCATACATCACGCGGTGTATTTACTTATGAAAACTTGTTATTTGCTACAGGGCGCCGTCCAAACACACAACTTGCTACGAAGCTTGGCTTAGCAATGGACGGTCATTTAATCGCGGTAAACAATCATTATGAAACGAATATTCCAGGCATTTTTGCGATTGGTGATTTAGTTGGCGGTTTCCAGCTTGCTCATTCAGCAAGTGCAGAAGGAATTCATACCGTTGATTTTATTTTAGGAAAATATCCGCGCGTCATTAATCAGCAAGAAATACCACGCTGTGTGTATACACATCCTGAAATTGCAACGTTCGGCATGTTAGAGCATGAGGCGCCAGCTGATGCAATCGTGACGAAAATGTATTTGCCGACAAATCCAAAGGCGTTGCTTGAAGGCAATATTCAAGGTTTTATGAAATTTGTCGCAAGTCCAGAAGGTGATATTTATGGTGCATGTGTTGTTGG
>JBJEFO010000277.1:0-2509 GCA_051874135.1 Lysinibacillus sp. | reverse complement strand
AATGACACTTAATTTTGAATATGTTGTATACGAATCCTGCTAATTCGATGATTTAACGATTAAAAAGTTTGAATGAAGTTTTCTTGTTAAATTTTTTTAAGTGCTTGCGAATTTTTTAGCATAAAAAATTGTTATAGTCATTTTTTTAATATACATAAATCAATAACACTAATTTCAATCGTGTTATATTTTTTCAAAAAAACTCTATTTCTCATCAAAAATAGGACCGTTCTTAAAGATTTTAGCTCTCTAGACGAACGAATCCTTTAGTAATTTTCTATCCTTTTTATCATACAATCTATTTGTCAAGCTCTTTTTATCGAGTAAAAACGTTCATTTTCCAGTAAAAACAGCAATTTTTTTGATTGATTTTCCAACAAAATCGGACTGATTTTAAAGTCTAATATTATGTTGGAAATTTAAAATGAACATATATAATTTCATTTCCGCTAAGAAAAAAAGCATAAGAAACATCATCGTTTCTTATGCTTACTATTAGTGGAATACAATCGTTTTATTGCCTTCCACGATAATTCGATTTTCTAAATGCCATTTTACCGCTTTTACTAATACACGACGCTCAATTTTTTGGCCGATTTTCTTTAATGCTGCCACATCATCACGATGATCGACACGTTCTACATCTTGTTCAATAATCGGGCCTTCATCTAAATCATTTGTTACGTAATGACTTGTCGCCCCGATTAGTTTTACACCGCGAGCAAATGCACGTGCATATGGATTTGCCCCAATAAACGCTGGCAGGAATGAATGATGAATATTAATAATACGATTTTCAAAATGTGCGACAAAATTAGGCGTTAAAATTTGCATATAGCGCGCTAAAATTAGTAAGTCGACTTTAAACTCTTCCATTAAACGAATTTGCTCCGCCTCGACTTGCTCGCGAATATCTTTGTTTGCTGGAATATAGTAATACGGGATGCCTAATGCCTCTACCATCGGACGAGCTACATCCGAATTACTAATGACAACTGCAATATCCATATCTAAATCACCGTTTTGCCATTCCCATAACAGCTCCATTAAACAATGTGTCTCTTTTGATACGTAAATTGCCGCGCGCTGACGAATCGCTTTGTAATGGAAGCTATATGTCATATTGTATTGTATTGCAATTTGCTTAAACTCCGCTTCCATTTTGCTACGCTTCATCACTAAGTCATCACAGTGGAATTCGATACGAATGAAAAACATACCGTCCTCTGGATCACTTGAATATTGATTCGATTCAATAATATTTGCATTGTGCGCATGTAAAAATGAAGATAAAGCCGAAACAATCCCTGGCTTATCTGGACATTTCACTAAAATACGTGCGCGATTTTGTAATTGTTGATCTATTTTTGAAGATGTTGTACTCATTTCCCTACTCCTTTTCCACTATGCCAATCATCGGTGCAATTTTATTCATATCTTTTAATATGTGTTCCTGTTGTTTTAAAATTCCTTCAAACCAAGTATTGATGACAGAAATAACTTGTTCTGTTGGGGCATTGCCTGCTACATGGGCAGCAACTAATTTATTCACAAGTGTTATTCGTTCCTCATAAAGCTTTTCACGCTTTTGAAAGTCACTTCCTACATCCTCATTAAAAATTTTACCTAAGTGGATTATGCCTGAAACCATTAACTTTTCAGCAAATAATGTAGACGTGACAATACGTAGTTTATATTCATACGAGGTGTTTAACGGTTCAAAATAGTGGTCCATCATATTTTTCACCCCATGTAAAATCGCACTTAGTTTCTCCCCTTGTGTCACAGTTAGCATCTTTGTTTGTGTAAACATCGGCATGATTGCATTAATTGACTCAAAATAATCCTTCACGGTTGAAAGCTGTGTACTTTCTTCCCCTAAGCGTCCTTTCACTTGCTCCGCCACAAAAAGACGCTGCACATACGATGCTAACAGAAGCATTCCATTGTATTGAATTTTTGCTGTCATGTGAAATGACCGTCCTTTCTTTCCTCGTCATCCCCACCGAAAATCTGAAGTTTATGTTGTAGAGCGTATCATATTTTCAATTCTTTGAAAAGACGAGTATGAGCAAAAACGAATCCTAAAAATTCCAATAATACAAAGTGGAAAATAAAGATTCTCCATTTTTATTGCCATCAGTCGTTCGCGCTAGCCGCCAAACCGCAGAGCCAACTATGTTGTCTCCACGGTTCGTTCTGCGGCAGGCAAATGCGCGAACGACTAAAATATGATCTGCTACTAAAAATAGCTGGATAATGCAGCACAATGATAAAGCGAATTAATACAACACCTTAACAAGTAGTATTACTTTTTATGAATTAGGAGAATTGTTATTCATGCATAAAGTAGGATTCATTTTGCCGTAGCGCGACACAGCCACAGGAGCCAAGCTTTACTTTGCGACGAAAGCGTAAGCGACAGGAGCAAGAGTGGGAAATAGCGTGTTTTTTCAACGCTAGTTCCTGCTCTGGCTGTGGCAAAGCGCGAAGGCTACCAACTTGACTA
>JBJEFO010000276.1:0-2525 GCA_051874135.1 Lysinibacillus sp. | reverse complement strand
TGGCATGAAGTGACGTGGTATGGAATGTCTCCTATTTGTACAATTACTATAACAACTAACAAAAGGAGTCGGGAATAAATGAAAGTAATCTTATTAACAGGTGCAAGCAGTGGGATTGGTTTTAATACCGCGAAACATTTAGTAAGTGAAGGGTATAAGGTGTACGGGGCAGCTCGGCGTATTAAGCAAATGCCTGAGGGTGTAATACCGGTACATTTGGATCTTACAAATGATGCGTCGATTAACAGTTGTATTGAAACAGTTATGGAGCGTGAGGGACGTATTGACGTACTGATTAACAATGCAGGCTACGGTTCATATGGTGCAATTGAAGATATAACAATTGAAGAAGCAAAGCGTCAGTTAGAAGTGAATTTATTCGGTTTAGCAAACATAACAAAGCAGGTGCTACCAATTATGCGTGCACAAAAAGCAGGGAAGATTATTAACATTTCTTCAATGGGCGGTCGAGTGTCAACATTATTTGGTGGTTGGTACCATGCATCGAAATATGCACTTGAAGGCTTTAGTGATTGCTTACGAATGGAAGTGGCAGATTTCGGCATTGACGTTGTGTTAATTGAGCCAGGTGGTGTCAAAACAGAATGGGGTATGATTGCAGCCAATCATTTAGCAGAAAGCTCAAAAGGTGGCGCTTATGAAAAGCAGGCACTCAAAACGAGTAATAATATAAAGAAACAATACAGCTCGAACATGCTGTCAAACCCAAATATTATTGCGAAGGCCATTTCAAAAGCAATTAAAAGTAAGCGACCAAAAACACGTTATTTAATTGGTTTTGGGGCTAAACCCATCGTCTTCATGAAAACGATTTTACCGGACCGTCTGTATGATAAAATTATGAAAAATATGTAGTAAAACGGGGAATAAGGCATGAAGTTAACGATTACACAGCAGTTTCAACAATTTATGAAGTCAATTGGTATTGCATTTGATGAATTGTTACTGAAAGCAGATATACCAAACCTCTTAAAGGACGAGACATTGGTATTATCCGATTTGGAGTATTACCGTCTCTTACAGCAATTCGATCAAGTACTAGCTGATGAGCAGATCATCAGCTTTAGCCAAATGGAAAACCTTCAATTTTTCATGCCACCATTATTTGCAGCAATGTCTGCGAAAAATGGCATAGAAGGCATTAAACGACTCGCAAAATATAAAAAGCTAATTGGTCCACTGATCATTCAATGTACGGAGCACGAGGACACTTTTAGTGTGCGTTTCCAGTTTCAACTGCCAGCGCAGAACTTGCCGCGCTTTACGCTACTTAATGAGCAATTATTAGTCGTGAGTTTGCTAAGAACTGCGACAGGTAAGGACATCAAGCCACTATTAGTAGAAGGACCGTTTGCGTATTCACCAGTAATTGAGCAATTTTTAGGTGTACGTGGGCAAAAGGCATCAACGAATCAATTGATTTTCCGTTTAGAGGATGTTTCACTGCCGTTTCGCTCTGAAAATAATAGCATGTGGGAATATTTACAGCCAGAATTTGATAAGAAGCTATTAGAGGTGGTTGCACAAAAAACGTTTTCACAAAATGTACAGGCTGTTTTACTGATGGCGATTCCAAGCGGGCATTTTTTAATTGAGGATATCGCCAAACAGCTACGTATCAGCACACGAACGCTGCAACGTAATTTAAGTGCGGAAAATACAACGTTTAATAAGGAACTACAAGCCGCACAAAAGATTCTTGCCTTCACGTACTTACAAAATGACACACTGTCTACAACTGAAATTGCGTATTTATTGGGTTATGCCGATTCCAATTCATTCGTACGCGCCTTTAAAAAATGGACAGGTACAACATTAACAGCGTATAGGGAAGGACTGAATCATTCTTGAACAAGGAAAAAAGAACCGCATTTATCGTTGGGGCAACAGGATTTGTAGGACTCCAAGTAGTGAAGGAGCTTTGTGAAAATGATGCCTATGAAAAAGTTATCACGTTTACGAGACGTGAGATTGACTATATGCACCCAAAGCTCCAACAGCTAATCAAGTCATTTGAACAACTGACTGTTGACATGCTAGCAGATGTCGATGATGTATTTTGTTGCCTTGGGACAACGATTAAAAAAGCAGGCAGCAAGGAGCAATTTAAACAAGTCGATTATGCATATCCCTTACAGGTGGCAACATTTGCAAAGGAATGCAACGTGGCGCATTTTATCGTGATTTCTGCGATGTGGGCAAATCCCGCTTCCCGATCATTTTACACGAAGGTTAAGGGCGAGTTAGAGGAGTCTCTTAAAGCACTAAACTTAAACCAACTTTCCATCGTAAGACCATCGCTATTAACAGGTGCACGTGCCGAGTTTCGACTTGGTGAGAAGGTAAGTGAAGGAATATTTAAAGTTTTGACACCTGTACTTAGAGGTCCTTTGCGTAAAACGAGACCTATTGAGGGGAAAACTGTTGCCCAAGCGATGGTTAGGATTGCCCTATCTCCTAAACAAGCAAGTGTTCAAATTTTTGAAGCAGATGAATTAGTTCGT
>JBJEFO010000275.1:5057-11059 GCA_051874135.1 Lysinibacillus sp. | reverse complement strand
TTTTTCTTTTGGGGATAACTTTTTTCATTTTAGTAAAATAGAGCTTTGCTAAGTGTGGATAGCCGACGGAATTGAGGATAACTTTGTGGAAAAATCGAACATGTGGATAAGTTTTTCGAGATTTCCAAAAAATTATCCACAAAAGTGAGGAAGTTGACAAGAGGATATGCATAATATATAGTACATTACATCACTAATGTACTAGTTTACGTGGGAGGAGGGGACTCTTTGGTTCTGAATCAAAATAGTCAAATACCTATTTATATGCAAATCGCGGAATGGCTTGAAAATGAAATACTTGCAGACCGACTATTAGCAGATGGCAAAGTATATTCACAATATCAGCTAGCGGAGATGTTTAATATTAATCCAGCAACTGCTGGAAAAGGATTAACGATTTTACTTGAGAACGACATCTTGTACAAGAAAAGGGGACTTGGCATGTTTGTAGTGGAAGGTGCGAAAAGCAAAATTTTAGCGAAGAGAAGGACACATACGTTAACACAGCTCGTAGAAGAGATTGTGCAAGAGGCAAGACGGTTAGCTGTTTCAGACGAAGAGCTAATTGACCTCATTAAAAAAGTACAGCAAAAGGAGTGAGCGGTATGATTCGTTGTGAACAGCTTAAAAAGAAATTTCGTAGGCGTACTGTATTAAGTAATATTTCTTTTCAAATTGATGAACCGAAAATTATTGCATTAATTGGTCGAAATGGTACAGGTAAATCGACGTTACTGCGTTTAATTGCAGGGCATTTAAAACCAACTGCAGGCAAGATTGAAGTATTAGGACATAAGCCATTCAACGATTTACAAATCGCAGCAAATACGATTTTTATAGAAGAACATCTTACATTTCCTTCGCCATTTACATTAGCGGATATTTTGAGGCAGGGAGCGACATTTTATCCGAACTGGCAGCAAGATTTAGCAGAAAAATTACTTGCTTATGCAAATATTTCACTTCAGTCATACCACGAACAACTGTCAACAGGCCAACGAGCAACATTTAATTTAGTGTACGGGCTAGCTACGCGCTGTACGATAACGCTACTTGATGAGCCGATGAACGGGATGGATGAAGCGATTCGCGCGGATTTTTACCGAGCTATTTTAAAAGAATACATTGCTTATCCGCGATTAATTATTATTTCAAGCCATTACTTATCTGAAATGGAGCATTTGATTGAAGATATTTTATGCATTCATAAAGGCGTAATCGAGTTACATGCGTCACTAGATGAAGTCCAAACATTTGCTGTGAAGTTGCGTGGGGATAAAGCACAAATTGCACCATTCATTGAACAGGTAGAAATATTACATGAACATGATGAAGCACCATTTTATGAAGTAGTTGTGCCGGTAGCGAATGTAGATATTGAGGCACTGCAAACGAAAGATGTACTTGTGTTAAATGTGTCAGCGAGTGAAGTATGTAAATATATCACGAGTGAGGCAAAGGAGGGGATTGATTATGTCTTTAAATGATGTATCCATGATGCAAAATGTGAAGAAGCAAGTAAGGTGGAAGCTTTCGTCTTATAGTTCGATTTTTATGACGATTATTGCAGTACAAATAATAGCATCGTTGCTTTTTCTAAATGGTACAGGTCAAATGAGTTCGGGAAATGCTGAATTGAGGGTGGAAATTAGCAGTTATAGTTTAGATAGTATGCTTATGTTTTCCATGATTACAGTGTTCATTATTAGTGCGATGCTTGCGAGTAAGCACATAATGGAAGAAAATTTTAGCATTGTCACAACACGATTGACGGCATCACTTTCAACGATTATTGCACAATTAATCATTTGTGTAGTTACAACATGCACAGCATTAAGTTCCTTTTATATTTCTACTTTAGTAATGCGCTTGAACAATTCAGAAAATACATTTTTAGTACAGACGGCGGTTGAAATGAAAACACTCTTCTTGTTTTTTAGTTTACTAGTTGTTTTATCAGCAGCCGGTTTTTTTGTCGGTTCCTTCTTGCAGATGAATAGATGGATTATGGCGATTATAGGGGTAGTAGTAGTTATAGCATTGTTCATCTACCTAGTTCCTAGCTATGAAATGAATAGTTCACAAGATGGGGAAGCGATAGCGACGAATACAACGGTATGGCTCACTAGTCTGAAATGTCTTGGTATAAGTGCTGTTATTTATGCTATTACGATTTACATTCGTAATGAGCAGGAGGTGAGTCGTCGATGAATACAATTTTATGGATTTCATTTATTACGATCATTTGTATTATAGTTGTCGCTATCTGGTTAGCTCGGAAATTGTTAGCGAAGGTCAAAATCTGGACACCAAAACGAGTAGGGTGGTTTATCGGCGCCTATATTGTAGCGGGCATAATAGCTATGATTGTTTTAGCAACAATGGAACAGGATGTCGTCATTTTAGCAGAAGAAGAGTTAAATGCAATTGGTAAAGATGAGTATGCTTTCAGAGAAGCATTAGATAAAGCTGCTTATAATCAGCTAGATGAACAATATATAAAGCAATCACTTGTTTATGAAATGCAAAGTGATACATTAACGCTTGATATTTTAAGCGAAGAAAGTTTTTATGATGTTATTATCGAACGAAATCGAGACCCTGAAGTACGAGAGGTAGTTGTGAAATACTATGAAACACCATATATACGTTTCGGGATCGATGTTTCAAGTTATATAGAGCAACCGGTGATGCAACTAGAGAATGATCAATTTTATATCGGGCCATTTCATAGTGTAAACATTCGATATAATCAAATTGAGCCTACTATCCAGATAGCGGATAGCCTATTTACAAATGAACGTTTCCAAAAAGATTCTTTCGGTATGCGTATTCTATACTTGAATGTTCCAGCAGATGTGCATATCATAAATAGTAGCGATATTTATATTCGCTAGAATGAATTAGAATCGAGCGGGTCGATGTTGAAAAGAATATTTAAGGTGACGCTGTTTGTAGTTACCCTCTTGTTATTTTTATACGCCAATAATCAATTATTGGTTATAACTGATTATATGATTGAATCAGACAAACTGCCAAAAGCCTTTGATAATTATCGAATTGTACAAATAAGCGACTTGCACGATGCTACATTTGGTGATAATCAAGAAAGACTTGTGGAAAAAGTACGGGCTACCAATCCAGATGCGATTTTTCTAACAGGGGATTTAATAGATAGTCGTCGCTATAATTTACAAAATAGTTTAGATGCTGTAGAGCAATTTGTGACATTTGCGGATGTATATTATGTACTAGGCAATCATGAAGTAGCGGTAAATAGGATAGACGAAATTTACGGAGCACTTGAGCACCTTGGCGTACAAATATTATCGAATCAATCGTTGGAAATTGAACGCGACGGGGAGCGTTTAACGATTATCGGTATTGAAGATCCGTTAATGGGCAAAGAGCCGCAAGAGATGCTAGATGAAGCAATGGCTACAGTTGATGACAATTCGTTTAAAGTTTTACTATCACATCGACCAGAGATCTTCGAAACATATGTTGAAAACTTAATAGATGTTGTATTTACAGGACATGCACATGGTGGGCAAGTGCGACTGCCGTTTACTGATGGGATTTTTGCACCAGGACAAGGGTGGTTACCGACTTACACAAGCGGGGTACATGAAGCGGATGAGACAAAGATGATTGTCAGCAGAGGCTTAGGCAATAGTGTTTTACAGCAACGCTTGTTTAACTTGCCAGAAATCGTTGTAGTAGACTTAAAGTCACAATAAAAAGGTGCCACATTAGTGGTACCTTTTTATTGTGCATAATTTTGTGAGTATTAGTTCTTTTTATGTACAAAATGGGTTATTGTATTAAACGACATTTACTAATAACCATTATTTGTATATGATAAAAATTGAAATATATATCTGTTTTACATAAATTTTTGGAAATATGAGCATTTATATTTAAGGAGGATATCATGAGGATAAAAAGTATCGGTGCGAAACTAATAGCATCTATTATTACTTTACTCGCCGTAACGTGCATAGCGCTAGGAATATCGAGTTATGCAAATAGCTCATCCGCGTTAGAACAACAAGTAGAGACCAATTTAGTTTGGAAAGCACAAGATGTTTCGGATTATATGGAAGAAGTATTCAAACGCTTATTTGTAGAAGTAGAATCAATTGCGGATCAAGCAGTATTGCAAGAGATGAATCTAGAGCAACAGTTTACATACTTAAATGAACAACTAGCAGAACGAACAGACTATTTGGCGTTTGGGATAATCGATGAAAATGGCACTTCCTATTACTCGGATGGTACGACGGCAGACTTATCAGACCGTGAATATGTCATTGACGCATTTACTGGTGAGACAGCGATGTCAGATATTTTAATTAGCCGTGTGACAAATGAACCTGTTATTATGATTGCTACACCAATTGATACGACAACGGGTGAAAAAGCGTTACTATTAGCACGAATTGATGGATATGTGTTGTCAGATGTAGTAAAAGATATTCAAGTTGGTGAGACAGGTTATGCCCTAATCGTAAATGAAGACGGGACAATTCAAGGCCACGCTAATCGAGATTACGTGAAAAATGAAATGAATTTTATTACACAGTCACAGGAAACAGGTGAAATGAAGGGGGAAGCCACAGCGATTCAAGAGATTATTTCCAATGATTCGGGTTTCTTTGAATTTGAAAATGTAGAAGGCGCTCAGCAATTTATCGGTTATCATACATTAAATAACGGCTGGACAATGGCTGTCATTGCGGACCGCAGTGAAATGATGTCAGGACTTAATGATTTAAATCGTAGCACAGTCATTTCTACATTAATCTTTTTAATAATTGGTATTGTTTTAGCGATTTTCATATCACGCTCTATCAGTAAACCGATAAAAGAATTGGTGAATATGAGTGAATGTTTAGCAACGGGTGATTTTACGCATGAAATACAAGAAAAACAGAAGAAGCGTCAAGATGAGCTAGGTACACTAGCGCGTTCATTACATAAAATGGTCGAAAGTATGAAAGAGATGATTTCAAAAGTAAATAGTAACGCCAATCATGTAAATGAAGCTTCTAATGAATTAATAGAGGAAGTTAATAAAGTTAAAACGATGACAAACACAATTGCTGACACTATGGTGGAAGTAGAACACGGCTCGGTAACACAGGCAAAAATGTCAGACGAAGGGGCTCGTGCAATGGAACAAATGGCACTTGGCATACAACATGTAGCAGAAGTTGCAGGTACAGTGTCACAGCATACACAGCAAATTGAACAGCAAATTGATAATGGTCATCATGCAATCAATGAATCGATTCAACAAATGTCTGCTATTCAAGAAGGGACTTCGCTTGAACTTGATGTAATTCGCAAGTTGGAAGAGGAATCGAAAGAAATCGGTTTAATTTCTAAAATGATTACGGATATTTCCAATCAAACGAACTTACTTGCGCTCAATGCATCTATTGAAGCAGCTCGTGCTGGCGATGCGGGGAAAGGCTTTGCGGTCGTAGCAGGTGAAGTGCGTAAACTGTCTGAGCAAACAGCGGACTCTGCAGCACAAATTAATGCATTAATCGAGAAAGTTCAAGGATATACCGATCAAGCTGTTAAAGCAGCAGAGTTAGGTGAAGAAAACGTACAGCGAGGCCTATCAACGATTCATTCCGTAGAATCTCGATTTGAAGAAATTGTTTTAGCAGTTGAAAAAATTACACGTGAAATTGAACAATTAAGTGCTTCTGCTCAAGAAATGAGTGCCAACACAGAGGAAGTATCTGCATCAATCGAGGAAATGTCAGCAACAGCAGGTTCCTCAGCAGAGCATGTGCAAGAAGTAACGAAATCAACACGTTCGCAACAAGAAGCAATAGACATAATGGATAACCAAACAAAACAATTAGTGAATATGGCTGATGAATTAAGAACAGCTATTAGTCAATTTAAATTATAATAAGATTAGGAGAGCATATCGTGCTGGCGGTATGCTCTTTTTTTACAGGGGATTTTGTTTTGTGCGAATA
>JBJEFO010000275.1:0-4957 GCA_051874135.1 Lysinibacillus sp. | reverse complement strand
TGTTTTGTGCGAATACCACCTATTTTGCGCGAAAACATTATCTTAAAAGAAACATTAGGAATATTTTATCCATAAGGTTGCGAAATGTAAGTTCTAATAAAGGGGTGAAGGCAATGTTTACGTACAAAGTAGATAATGAAATTGGATTAAAGCTTGTAATGCCTAGCGATGCAGAAGATGTTTTTAATATGATTGACCGCAATCGAGAACATCTTCGAGAATGGTTAGGATGGGTTGATATTTCAACAGATATAAGTGTCACATACCAAATGATTGATATTAATTTAAGGAAGTTCGCTAATCATGAAGCATTGGATACAGCGATTGTTTATAACGGGAAAATCGTTGGGAAGGTCAGCATTAATTCTATTAATCCAGCAAATAAAACTGCACAAATCGGCTACATGCTAGATGAAAAATATGAAGGGCGCGGTATTATGACACGTGCTGTAAAAGCGATGATAGATATTGCAATGTTTGAATATGATTTGCATAAAGTTGAAATTTGGGCAGCAGAGGGTAATAAGAAAAGTCGCGCTATTCCAGAACGGCTAGGATTCGTTCAAGAAGGAATGATTCGTAGTGCAGAATGGCTATACGATCATTATGTCGATCATGTCGTTTATGGCGTATTACGTAGAGAATGGCTGGCGAGGAAATAAAGAGGGGAGCCGCAAAAATGGAGCGGCTCCCCTTCGATTATTCAATAGCACCTGTCCAACTAGACATCCCTGCGGATACGTTGACGACTTCATAGCCTTCATTTACTAAAATCTCACTTGCTGTTTGTGAGCGATTACCGCTTCGGCAAATGATAATGTACTTTTCCTCTTTTAATAATTCACTAAAATCATCTTGCTGTAATGCAGATAATGGTTTGTTTTGTGCTGCTGGGATATGCCCTTCTGCAAATTCATTTGGTTCTCGTACATCGAGTACGACAAAGCCTTCATTCATTTTTGCTTCCACTTGATCAATATCAATTGTTTCGTAACTCACGCTGTCATTACTACATGCTGCAAGTGCTAAAATTGAAACAGCAATAACTGCTAATAACCATTTTTTCATAACGATTGCCTCCGATTGTTTTATACCTATATGGGTATTGTAACGGAGAGTATTTCAAACGTGCAATTAATTTATTTTATATACAATCATTTAAAGCCTTTCGCATAGCATCTAGTAATGCTGTTGGAGCAACGATTTTCTCACCGCCACCTTGTACGAGGGCGTCATTTCCGCCACCTTTTCCGTTAATAATAGGAAGAGCTGCTACTGAAACAGATTTCATAGATACTTCTACATTTGCACCGCGCGCGGCAACAAATTGTAGTTTGTCTTCGTTGTTCGCTACAAGTAGTGCCGTTACATCTGCGTTTTCTGTTGTAATGAAGCGAGCTAACTTTTGTAATTCTTGAATTGTACGGTTTTCGAAAACTCGACCAACAACTGCTTCGCCTGCATGTGCGTATTCTTTTGCTTCGTATCCGAGCAATGCGTCACGTGCCTCTGCTAATGCTTTTTCTGTTTGTTTTGCTGTCGCCATGAGTTTTGTAAGTGCTACACTTGCATCCTTTTCAGGAACGCTTAATTGACGCGCAACGTCTGTTAGCACTGCTTTTCGCATCGCAAGTTGCTTAAGAACACGATTGCCACAAACGAAATGTACACGGATATTCGATTTCATTTTTTCAATTTCCATAATTTTAATCATTTGAACTTGTCCTGTTGAAGTTGGGTGTGTACCCCCGCAACCGTTGTAATCATAATCCGGAATAATGACTAAACGAATATCTTCGTCTACTGTTACATCTTTTCGCAAGTTGTATTTTGCTAATTCATCTTTCGTTACCCACGTTGTTTCAATTGGACGATTTTCAAGTACGATGTCATTTGCACGTTTTTCGGCGGCTGCCAATTGTTCTGCTGTTACTTGTGCTGTATTTAAATCGATGGCTACAAGCTCAGAACCTAAATGGAAGCTCACTGTTTGATAGTCAAATAGCTCTACAAAAGCGGCTGTTAAAATATGCTGGCCCGTATGTTGCTGCATATGGTCAAAGCGACGAACCCAGTTCAGCTTTCCTTCTACGGTCCCTTTAATCGTGATATCTTCCTTTATGTAATGGCGAATATCTTCGTCCACTTTCTCCACGTTTACAACTTCAATGTCGTTAAGCCAGCCGGTATCGTTTGGCTGTCCGCCACCAGTAGGATAGAACGCTGTATTGGATAGTACAACATAAGGTCCGTGTTCGTCTGTCCCTGCTTTGACAACGTCCGCTGTAAACTCTTTTATCATGGAATCTTGGTAATATAATAAGTCTTTCATTTTTCTTCACTCCTTTACTCGCTATTGTATCGCACACATACGGAGAATCCTTTATTTGACGCCAAAATTTTTTTGTTTATGATTAAGAAGAGAGATTTTGTAAACAAGGAGCGATAAATATGGAAATTACAGCTTTTTCTATAGAAGAAATTAAAGATCCAACAAACATTATTGAGGGGAAGCGCTACGAGTTTTTATTGGATGTAGAAGTTGATGAAGACGATGAACTATATTCAGCAGCGGGTATTGAAATTCGTGTAATCGCCGGACAAAAAGACGAGGAAATTCGAGTGTTAAACTACTTTTTAACGGATAAAGCAGACAATAAAATGTTAGATTTCGCTTTAGAGGAAGAGGAAGAAGCGATGATTTTAAATTTTGTACGTGAAGAATTAAGTAAACAACAAAACGCTGGCGAGTAGCCAGCGTTTTGTTGTTAGTAAGTGATAAAGTTCATCGTGTACGTATAATTTTGAATACCTACACCTGCATATTTAAATTTCGCATTTAAAATATTTTTACGGTGTCCAGCTGAATTGAATAAACCGTTATGTGCATGGAAAACAGTTGAATAACCCTCAGCTAAGTTTTCACCTGCAACCGTATAATTTAGTCCAGCTGCTTTTATACGATCAAAAGGTGTTGAACCAGTTGGAGAGTTATGTGAAAAATAATTTTTGTTCACCATATCTACACTATGAGCCTTTGCTACTGATGCTAGTTTCGTATCATATTTTAATGTAGCAATTCCGGCTTTTGCACGTGCAACATTTGTTACCTCTACCATTAAATGTTCCCAGCCTTCATATTTTTTTGCAGATGTATCATTTTGTATCGCGTTTAGTTTTAATTCTGCAAAGCTAGAATTAGATGTCCAATAAATTGCATCAATTTTATTTTTTGAATGCTCGTCTACTAAGATAGCAATCTTTTTATCGTTTTTTGTGGCATTTTTATTACCTGATAAAACCTCTCCTATTGTGTAGCCTTCAAAAGTTGCACCTACTTTTGTGATATAGCCACCAATTACTTCATTGTCTGATATAAATGCTAATTCATAACTTTTATAATCGCTATTTACGACACGTGCTACGACAGAACCACCCATAAAATATTCTTGAGTACTGCTGTTTACAGTTTTCGGAGTATTTGCATTAGCGTTTGATGCAACGACCTTGAGCTGCGTATGGCCTTTTTCGTACATGCGGTATAAAAAAGCTACTGCTTGTGAGCGTGTTAATGTGTTGGATACACCAAAGCGCTTGGTAGGATCTGATTCATTGACATTTTGTCCAGTGGAAATGCCCGTATCCATTAAATATGTCACGGCACTCGTTAAATCAGATTTTTGCCCTAATGCATAGGCAAGCATTTGTGCCACCAGCCCACGATTGATAGGTTGATTACGAATCGTTGAAAAAGTATAGCCATTTAAAGGGACATTATAAGGTTGAAGTCGAGTATAGTAAGTTTCTGCCCAATCGTTTGAACTAGATTGTTGAGCTGATGCAGGAATTTGGAAAAACTCTGCAAACATTTTTGCAAATTGTGCTTCTGTTAATGTGCCGTTAGGATTAAATTTGCCGTTTGAGCCAGAAATAATTTTATTATTGTAAGCCCACTGAACAGCTTTGTAATAAGAAGCAGACGAACTTACATCTGGGAAAGCTTGAGTTTTATAAAATGTATCGCTATTTTGAAGGCTCGCTGCCTGTGAATGTGGAGCAAAACTTAGTAAGACAATACAAATTATAAAAGTATTAATAAATTTTTTCATATTTCACCATCCATTTCAAATATTAATTGATTATATCACTATAAAAAGGAAAAAAGAGTAATAAATAATATAAACGAATCGAAAGAATTAAGTTTAATAGTTTTATTATTAAATATTAGAAAATAGCTAGTTCAATAGTTTTTTATGTTCTACGTCATATTTTTACGTGTATGTATTTTTTTAGTTTTATGTGTTACTAAAAGGTGTAAGGAAATTTAAGTGTACAAGAAAATAATAGAGATTCGTGCTTCTATTTTTTGTGAAATTTTACAGATGTACTAACAGACCGAGCACCGATTGTAAACGTATATAACTTTAAGAGGTTTTTTTGGTGGAATTATGGTCACATTTCTTCATAAGGGCATTTTATAGAAGTAGGGGAAGCGTGTAAAAGTGCGGCCGACCGCGTGAATCCTGTTTTCAAGTGCGTAAATATTATGTTAACGAGCCGCTTAAGTCCAGTAGCTTTTATGCTGGCTAAAGAAGGAAAAAACCTTTGTGATAAAGAATGAATACCTAGCGGACCTGTAGAAATAATAATTTAATAAAAATTCAGTAGTAAGTTGACTCCATTGCTAATACTGCATAGGTATATACTCCATGTAAATGAATGAAGAATATGTATCGCTTCATTTCTAGTCAAGTTGCATAGGAATTTTGGTAGCATGAAATGTTTTAAAGGGGAGAAATGATATGAAATTTACACAACAATTCACATTGCGTTCAGGGGTTATATTAAAAAATCGAGTATTAATGGCGCCGATGACAATTTCTTCATCACAAGCAAATGGAGATGTAACAGAGGATGAATTAGCTTATTACCATCGCCGTGCTAAAAGTGGAATTGG
>JBJEFO010000274.1:2313-11130 GCA_051874135.1 Lysinibacillus sp. | reverse complement strand
AAACTACCTGTTATAATTAAAATCCATTCAATGGCCAATGCATCAGCTAATGGACCAAATACGAGCATTCCAATTGGCATCATGGAAGACGATATCATACCAAAAACACCAAATATCCTGCCTAAATAATTTCCATCTACCTTTTCTTGAATTAACACAGTTGCTGGTGTATTAAAAATTGGCACAACTATTCCACAAATCACCATTAACATACCATACAGCCAAAAATCTTGTACAATTCCTAAAGAAATTGTACAAATACTTATTATGACACCCGCAAAAACCATCGTATAAATACGATTTTGAAAACCACCCCATGCCGCGATAACTCCTCCACCGAGCATCATCCCGATAGAAAATGTAAGCTCAATGACAGTTAAACGCCAAACATCATCTCCAAAACTTCGTGCTACCTGCAATGGCGTCAGAAAAGAAACTGGTGCCATCAGGAAAAACAGCAAAGCAAAGAACAAAAAGAACGATTTTAAAAATGGCTGATTACGAATATATTGAATACCTGCTTTAAAATCCTCCATATAACCAACTTGTTTTCCCATAGCCTTTTCGTGCACGTTGATTTTCAAGAAAAATAGCAATGTAAAAATAGCAATAGCAGCTGTGACAACATCAATAAAGAAGATGACTTCAAGCGTCGCCAAACTTAATAATGCTGCACTGACCATAGGCGCAACGAACATAGTTGCCGCTTGTATGCTTCCGTTGATTCCATTCACCTTGACTAACTTTTCCTCTGGTACAATTTGCGGAAGTATCGCCCCAACTGCTGGCGTTTGAATGCCTGTTCCAAATGCACGAATAGCTGCGATGCCAAATAGTAACCAAATTGACTCATATCCCATTAAGAAAAGGATTGCTAGGATTAATGTTGAAAAGGCAATCATACCGTCAGCAATAGCAATTAGCCATTTTCGATTGTATCGGTCTGCCCAAACGCCTGCAAAGGGCGATAAGAAAAACGTTGGTAAAAATCCGCAGAGGATATATAGCGTCATCATCAATCCCGATTGCGTTGTCAGTGTTATATGCCACATAATTGCATACTGAACTATAGCCGATCCAAACAATGAAATCGTTTGACTCGTTAAAAACAGCGTAATATTTCGTTTCCAGTTATTCATTACCGATATCCTCGATTTTTCCGATTTTATCCATATTCATTGTGTACATTAACATCATTGTATGCAGAATAAAATCCTTGTTTCATATCTAAAATTCATATTTTTATAAAGCCGATCCAGAGCCACCATCAATATTGACAGCTGTGCCTGTTACGTAAGACGCTGCATCTGATGCTAAAAATGTAATGACATTTGCTGCTTCCTCTGTATCACCAATGCGACCTAATGGAATTGTTTCGCCAACTTTCCGTGAATATTCGTCCCACGACAAGTTAGGTGCTTGATTCTTCCAGAGCTTTTCGATTTGATCGCTACGAATGAGTCCGATACATACAGCATTTACTCGAATATTATATTGTCCTAAGTCTTTACTCATCGCCTTTGTTAAAGCTAAACCTGCAGCTCGGCTTACTGTTGTTGGTAATGAATTGGCAGGTGGTGTTTTCGCTAAAACAGCCGTCACATTAACAATCGATCCACCACCAGCCTCTTTTAAATGAGGGACAGCATATTTTGAGCAATTGACTGCACCGAATAACTTTAAATCTAAATCTGTTTGCCAAAGCTCACTTGACACTTGTTCAAATGAATTAGCAGAAGCGGTACCTGCATTATTAATTAAAATATCTAATCGACCATATCGTTCGACTGTTTGATCAATTACTTCCTTACAATCCTCTTCCTTTGTCATATTTGCTACAACAGTGAGCACATCGACACCTGTTTCTTTTTTGATGCTAGCCGCAGCTACCTGTAAAGACTTCTCCCCGCGAGCACATATTGTTACATGTGCTCCCTCTTTTACGAGCTGCAGTGCCGTACAAAAACCAATCCCCTTACTAGCTCCTGTTACAATCGCTACTTTCCCTTGTAAACCTAAATCCATACAAATACCCCCTTGTCCTTTTGTAATATAATTATATCGCGAAATAACTTCAATTCAGCATTTATTATGGTAATAAATGAAAATTGAGGAGTTTCCTATACATCTTTTTAATAGAAGACCCATTTGTAGATTCCCCTGTTTGCACCATCTTATTTTCACTAATCATCCCATAAAAATCCTATGTTTCTAAAACAATAATTTTAAATATGCACTCGCCTATCATCTTATGATAAGGGCGGATGCATATTTGTTATAGAAAAAAGCTGACCTCAAAAATCGTTTATTGAACGGACTTTTGAGTCAGCTTTTATTACTTATTATTTAAATACTGTATGGATTCGGTTTCATTTTTCCATATATTGCGGATTATCCTGAAAATGTTATATGCCTAGCCATATCAGGAAAATAAAGATATATAGCTACTTTTTCCACAATAGGTAACTGAATTTATTAGCGCCTACTGACTAAATTACATGTCATTAGTCTTTCTAGCATTTAACCTCCCTACAATAAATAGGACATATCGTACAAAGACATAAGATACTATGCATGTAGCGATAAATAATTCAATTACTGTTAACACGTTTAATACCGTTATCGAACTGAAATATTGAGCTGATGTCTTCATAGCAGTAGCTGAAATTACTAGAGGGAACGTAAAGGCTGCATAACTCGGATAAAATTTCAGCTTTAAAAGTGTAGGTAACTTAAAAAGAACAAAAGCATAAATCAATTGAGACAATACTAATAAAAACACGATCAAATAAACATTATGTTGTGTAAAGTGTACTAAATACGCAGTTAAACATAACGATCCGGGAGCAGCCATTATCGTTAATAAAGGCTTCGCCGGTTCCTCAATATACTTTAAACGTAACCATACTATAGGTAACAAAATTAAATAAAAGATAAATCCTAACCAAAACACTATGTGGACTACTGTCGATTCCATGCCACCAAATGTAATTGGTATTATACCAATACCGACAAAGACAATAAACCAGCTAGGATAAATAGAATGGAATTCGGGCTTATTCTTCCAAATAAATGTATAAATAAAATAGATGACTAATGTAAAGTGAACACAGACTGCAATGCCCCATCCTATCGTTGCAATCCCCTGAAGTGCAAATGGTCCTGCTAAAACGCTACAAATGACCATCATGCCCATTGAAAATGTCGGCGCAACAGAGGCGATAATTGGATTTTTCAAATCATTTATCACATCAGAAAATGTAAATGCTATTTTACACAGCATTAATAAAAATATGCTCAATCCTATCGAAAAAAATAAGTATCCGGGAAATTCCAAATAAAGCGAGAAAAATAAATTTGCTAGAGATACTGACCCGAGCATTAAACCATTTATAGGAATTGGTATTGTTTTTAACAGTGTTTTCATCTTTGCTACTCCTCTTATGTTGTTATTTTGATGTTTTGAACTGTAATTTATTTTGCACCAAAACAATGTTATAAATTATACAGTAATCATATTTACATGAAAATCATTTTTTTATTAAAAAAATCAAAATAACATCAAAGATAACAATACTTGATTACCTATAACATCTGTTAGTCCTTCTTTAAAAGCCCTTCGATATGTTATACCCATTCCTTCATCAAATATCTTAATTAATAAAATTAAACGGCTTAATTCCTGTTAAAATCAGTAATCAAGCCATTTCACATAGTCTATTTTTCATTATCTACTTAATATAAGTTACGCCTAGAAGAAGCGGTTTTCACTTTTAAACGTTCTAATACAATATCAGTTTTTATTTCTATTCTGTTCACTTAGTGAAATTTTGTAAAAATATTGATGTGTATAAGGGTTTTCAAAGCATACAAAAAGCTGACCACAAAAGTCGTTTATTCAACGGACTTTTGGATCAGCTTTTATTACTTTATTATTTAGCTACGATATGGATTGGGTTGCCAAGTAATACTTCAGCAGCTTCCATTGTAATTTCACCTAAAGTTGGGTGAGCGTGGATTGTTAATGCGATATCTTCAGCAGTCATACCGCCTTCGATTGCTAAGCCCATTTCAGCGATCATATCAGATGCACCAGCACCTACGATTTGAGCACCGATTAATAAACCGTCTTCTTTACGTGCAACTAGTTTCACGAAACCTTCTGTTGCATTTAAAGCTAATGCACGGCCGTTTGCTGCGAATGGGAATTTCGCTGCTTTTACTTCGATACCTTCAGCTTTTGCTTGATCTTCAGAATAACCTACAGTTGCTAATTCTGGATCTGTGAAGCATACAGCTGGAATTGCTAAGTAGTCTACGATTGATGGCTCGCCAGCGATTGCTTCAGCAGCTACTTTACCTTCGTAAGAAGCTTTGTGTGCAAGCTGAGGACCCGCTACGATATCACCGATTGCATAAATGTTTGGAATATTCGTACGGCATTGTTTATCTACTTCTAATAAACCGCGCTCTGCGAATTTAATGCCGATTTCTTCAAGACCCATTTCATCTGTATTCGGACGACGACCTACAGTAACTAATACGTAGTTAGCTTCAACAGTTTTTTCTTCTCCGCCTACTTCATACGTTACTACTACGCCGTTTTCGTTTTCTTCTACACCTTTAGCTGAAGCGCCAACTACTACTTCCACGCCTTTTTTCTTTAAGCCTTTTTTCACGATTTGTGTCATTTGCTTTTCAAAACCAGCTAGGATGTCTTTTCCACCCTCGATAATTGTTACTTGTGAACCTAAGTTCGCATATGCAGAACCTAATTCAGTACCGATGTAACCACCACCGATTACAACTAATTTTTCTGGTACTTCTGGTAACGATAATGCACCTGTTGAGTTGATTACACGCTCAGTGAATTTGAATGTTGGAATTTCTACTGGACGAGAACCTGTTGCTAAAATTGCATTTTTGAATGTGTAAGTTTGTGCGTTATCGCCATCAATTACACGTACAGTGTTTGCATCTACAAAGTAAGCTTCACCTTTTACGATGTCTACTTTGTTACCTTTTAGTAAGCCTTCAACGCCGCCTACTAATTTTTTTACAACACCGTTTTTGAAGTCCTGTGCTTTAGCCCAGTCTAATTTTACGTCTGCTGCTACAACACCCATATCGTCTGAATGTTTCGCTTGCTCGAAACGGTGACCTACAGAAATAAGTGCTTTTGATGGGATACAACCTACGTTTAAGCAAACGCCACCTAATGCGCCACGTTCTACTACTGTTACTTTTTGACCAGTTTGTGCTGCACGAATTGCTGCTACATAGCCACCAGGGCCTGCACCAACGACAAGTGTATCAATCTCGATTGGGAAATCTCCTACTACCATTTTATTACGCCTCCATTAATAAAAGTTCTGGTTCACTTAGCAAACGCTTTAAATGATTTAGAGCATTTTGCGCAGTGGCACCATCGATCATACGATGATCAAAGCTCAATGATAATGCTAACACAGGTGCAGCTACAATTTCACCATTTTTTATTACAGGTTTTTCTGAAATTCTGCCAATTCCTAAAATTGCGACCTCCGGATGGTTAATTACTGGTGTGAACCACTGTCCTCCAGCCGATCCGATATTCGTAATCGACATTGAACCACCTTTCATTTCATTTGGTGATAGCTTACCTTCTCGTGCTTTTGTTGCGAGCTCGTTAATTTCACCTGAAATTGCGAATACAGATTTACGATCTGCATGCTTAACTACAGGAACTAATAAACCTTTTTCTGTATCGGCTGCAATTCCAATATTATAATAATGCTTTTGAATAATCTCTTGTGTTGCATCATCTAATGAACGATTGAACTCTGGATATTCGCGTAACATAGATACTAACGCTTTAACGACGTATGGTAAGTACGTTAATTTTATACCTTTTTCAGCAGCAACGTCTTTGAAACGCTTGCGGTGTGCTACAAGTGCTGTTACATCTACTTCATCCATTAATGTAACGTGTGGTGCTGTTTGTTTTGAATGTACCATCGCTTTCGCAATCGCTTTGCGGATACCGCTCATTTTTTCGCGTGTTTCTGGGTAATCACCTTCTAGATTTACAATAGGCGCTACTTGTGACGTTGTTTCCATCGTGTCAACCGCTTCAGTTGTTTCCACAGCTGCTGGCGCTTCTGCCATTTGACCGCCACCTGCGACAAACTTCTCGATATCTTCTTTTAAAACGCGACCGTTTTTACCCGTACCACTTACTTGGCGAATATCTACGCCGTTTTCGCGAGCAAATTTGCGAACAGACGGCATCGCAATAACGCGCTCATTTACAGATTGCTCACTTACTGAAGCAACTGCTGGCGTTGCAATTGGCGTTTTCTCTTCTGTTGAATCTTTCGCTACTGGTTCTTTATGAATGTCTTTACCTGATTCATACGTTGCCTGCACTTGCTCTTCTGTTTTCTCTTGACCAGCATCTCCTGCATGGTCGTCGCCTTTTAATTTTAAATCTTCATATCCCGGTGCATCAAACTTAATTAATACATCGCCAACAACTGCTACAGTACCTTCTTCTATTAAAACTTCTTCAACTGTACCTTCTACTGGTGAAGGAATTTCTACAACTGCTTTATCGTTTTGTACCTCGCATAAAATATCATCTTCTTGTACTTTGTCACCTGGCTTTACAAACCATTTAACAATTTCTCCTTCATGAATACCTTCACCGATATCTGGTAATCGGAAACTAAATGACATATTAATTCACCTCTTAATTAGAATGTTAGTACTTTTTTCGCTGTTTCAACGACATCTTTAAAGTTTGGTAACCAAACGCCTTCTGCTTGTGGGAATGCGTAAACTGTATCTGGTGCTGCTACACGTAATACAGGTGCTTCTAAGCTAAGAATCGCACGTTCTGTAATTTCTGCTACAACGTTTGCTGCGATACCAGCTTGCTTTTGTGCTTCTTGTACAACGATGGCACGACCTGTTTTTTCAACTGATTTAATAATTGTTTCGATATCTAACGGTTGAATTGTACGTAAGTCGATTACTTCTACAGAGTAGCCTTCTTTTTCAAGCTCTTCTGCTGCTTTTAAGCTTTCGTGTACCATTAAGCCGTACGTAATAATTGATAAATCTGTTCCTTCACGCTTTACAGCTGCCTTACCAATTTCTACTGTGTAAGACTCTTCCGGTACTTCTTCACGGAATGAACGATATAATTTTAAGTGCTCTAAAAACACGACTGGATCATTGTCACGAATAGCTGAAATTAATAAACCTTTTGCCTCATAAGGTGTTGATGGAACAACTACCTTTAAGCCTGGTGTTTGTGTCATTAAACCTTCTAGCGAGTCTGAGTGCATTTCTGGTGTGTGTACACCACCACCGAATGGTGAACGAATCGTTACCGGCATATTGTATGTGCCACCTGTACGGTAGTGTGTACGTGCCATTTGACCAGCAATTGAGTCCATTACTTCAAAGACGAAGCCGAAGAACTGAATTTCTGGTACTGGACGGAAGCCAGTAAGCGAAAGACCAACCGCTAAACCGCCGATTCCTGACTCAGCAAGTGGTGTATCAAATACGCGCTCCTCACCAAATTCCTTTTGAAGACCTTCAGTTGCACGGAATACACCGCCGTTTACTCCTACGTCCTCACCAAATACTAATACGTTTTCGTCGTCACGTAACTCACAACGAAGTGCATCTGTAATTGCTTGAATCATCGTCATTTGTGCCATAGTTATTTCGACTCCTTCTCTTTATAAATTGCCAGCTGCTCTTTTAAGTTATAAGGTAACTCCCCACGATGCATGTTTTCGATTAATTGTGTTACCTTTTGTTTTGGTGCTTGGTCAGCTTGTTTAATCGCTTCTTTAATTTCTTCTTTCGCTCGCTCAATTACTTCTTCTTCTTTCTCTTTTGACCATAAGCCTTTTGCTTCAAGATACTTACGGAAGCGAACAATTGGGTCTTTTACTACCCATTCATTATCTAAATCACCTGTACGGTAACGAGTTGGATCATCCCCAGCCATTGTATGTGGACCGTAACGGTATGTCATTGTTTCAATTAAAGTTGGACCGCCACCGTTAATCGCACGATCACGCGCATCCTTTGTTACTTTATAAACAGCTAACGGATCCATACCATCTACCAACACAGATGGTATACCAGCAGCAATACCTTTTTGCGCTAATGTTTTACCAACAGATTGCACTTCACGTGGCGTTGAAATTGCGAATTGGTTGTTTTGGATGAAGAAAATTGCTGGTGATTGTGCAGAACCGGCAAATGTAATTCCTTCATAGAAGTCTCCTTGTGAAGAACCACCGTCACCTGTATACGTAACAGCTACCGCTTTTTGGCCGCGTTTTTTCAAGCCTAGTGCCACACCTGCCGCTTGAACATACTGTGCACCGATAATAATTTGCGGTGGATAAACATTCACACCTTCAGGAATTTGGTTGCCGGCAAAGTGACCACGGCTGAATAGGAATGCTTTCCATAATGGTAAACCGTGCATCACGATTTGTGGTATATCACGGTAACCTGGTAAAATCCAGTCTTCTTTTTCTAATGCAAATTGAGAAGCTAGTTGTGAAGCTTCTTGACCTGCTGTTGGTGCATAAAAACCAAGACGTCCTTGACGGTTTAATGAAATCGAACGCTGATCTAAAATACGCACATATACCATACGGCTCATTAACTCCACTAATTTATCATCTGATAAATCTGGCATTTCAGCTTCGTTAACAATTTCCCCTTCTTCATTTAAAATTTGGAACATTTCAAACTTATCTTCAATTTCACGCAAAGTCACAGTTGGATCAAAATTTTTTTCTC
>JBJEFO010000274.1:0-2213 GCA_051874135.1 Lysinibacillus sp. | reverse complement strand
TTTTACTCATTTTATTGTTCCCTATTTCAACGATTTACACATATTTTTTTCAAATCTGCATACGTTTTTTCATTGATGCACCTAAATAGTGATGTATACTTAACATATAACAGTAGAAAGTGAAAGGAAGTATCTGAATGATATTAATGGAAGACATCGTTCGCGAAGGACACCCTACTTTACGAACACGTGCGGAGGAAATAACGTTCCCACTTACGGAAGAAGATCGCAAGCTTGCTCACGATATGTTAGAGTACTTAATTAATAGTCAAGATCCTGTGATGGCTGAAAAATATAATTTACGCGGAGGCATCGGCTTAGCTGCTAACCAAGTCAATAGCTTAAAACGCATGTTTGCACTACATCTTGAAGATGAAAAAGGGGACTTACTTAGCTTCGTCGCTATAAACCCAAAAATCGTTAGTCATTCTGTAGAGCAAACATATATAACATCTGGGGAAGGCTGTTTATCTGTTGATCGTGCGGTACCTGGCTATGTGCCCCGCTATGCACGCATTACAGTAAAGTTTATGACAACGGACGGAGAAGAAAAGAAAATGCGCTTATCAGGTCTTCCTGCAATCGCATTCCAACATGAACTAGACCATTTAAACGGCGTGATGTTTTACGACCGCATTAACGAAAAAGATCCATTTGGTGAAATTCCAAATGCAACACCATACGAGCGCGATTAAAAAATGGCCGAGGTACTTTTTAGAAGTCCCTCGGCATTTGCATTTTATTGATGTTTCTCGGCATGTTAATAGATAATTTTTTCTATAGATTAAACAATTGCTTAAATCATCCCTAATTCCTTCATCACTTTATAAATACCGTCCTCATCTACGTGTGGTGCAATGACATTCGCAGCCGCTTTTGCCTTTTCATGACCATTCCCCATTGCCACACCCGTTCCTACTGCCTCAAGCATTTCAACATCATTTAAGCCATCGCCAAACGCCACTGCATCGTCCATCGTTTTCCCAATATGGTCTAGCATTTTACTAATACCACGTGCTTTTGAGCCGGCTTTCGGCAAAATATCACATGAATATGGATGCCAACGTACAAGCTGAATATGAGGAAAAGCTTCTCGATATAAATGCTCGTCCTTTTCTTCAACAAAAATTAACGTTTGATACACTTTTTGCTCTTTATAAAAGAGAGCATCAATACGAGGATACGGGAACTTTAATGTCGCTAAGCTCGTCGCTATTTTTTCATTGTGCGGAACAGACGCAGTCATTTCATGCTCATTTAAGAAAACAACCGGCTCACCGCGGCGTTCACCAAAGTCGATTATTCGCTGCAAATAATCATTTGGAATATAGTCAGTAAAAATTACTTGTCCTTTATAAACAACATATTGACCGTTAAAAGTGACATACGTATCTATTTCGAGCTCTTCTAATAGTGACTTAATCATAAACGGTCCTCGTCCAGTTGCTATTGCAATCTCGTAACCATTTCTACGCGCAGAAAATAGTGCTTCTTTCGTGGAAGTAGGCAAACGTTTCTCACTGTTGTAAAGTGTACCGTCTACATCAAAAAATAAAATTTTATTCATATAATTATGTCCTCTCTTTACACAAAAATACTTTACAAATTTCAGAAAATTCATTATAATTAACACAAGGAGTGATGTGCCATGTTAAAACGGCTCAAAAAGAAATTATTGAAACGATTGAATGGCATCCTCGGAAAAAAATCAATTGCTTAAGCCCTTCATAAATTGAAGGGCTTTTCTTTATTTTAGGATAGCTGCATGATAATATAAAGGAAATGCGTTTATAAAAATCTTTTCATACGCTTTCGTTATTTCTTATACTTCTTCAGACATGTATTCTTACATAAGTATTTCGAATAGCAGAAGAGTTGTGTAAAGTATAATCTTAAATGCAATTATTATGGTACGTATTAAAGGAGAGTTATTATGATTTACAAAGTTTATTATCAAGAAAATATGAATGAGATTCCAGTTCGCGAAAACACAAAATCACTCTATGTTGAGGCATCCTCAGAACGTGAAGTTCGTGAGTACCTAAAAGACCGCAACTACAACATCGAGCTTGTGCAATTATTAGAAGGCGCATATCTTGAGTATGAGCAAAACAGCCCTAACTTCCGACTGGAGAACGCTTAATCGATTATGAAGTTCGTTAAAAACGATCAAGCGGCTGTTTTCGCACTCGGCGGACTGGGCGAAATCGGCA
>JBJEFO010000273.1:0-11195 GCA_051874135.1 Lysinibacillus sp. | reverse complement strand
CCCCACTGATTGTTAGTTAAACCAATCGGGCGCATGCCAGCAGTTGATCTCCCACCTACGCCTCTCGATTTTCTCAAGCTTGGAGGTGGGCGTCTTGTATCTGTCGCTTCGCTTTCGATACAGATAAATTACTGCCCGTTAATGCGGGATAAATGTGAAAAATAACGAAAAAAAAGACCACTGATGTGGCTCAGTGGACTTATGCTGATAAAACTTTACGACCTTTTTTACGACGACGAGCTAAAACGTTACGACCGTTTTTAGTAGCCATGCGTGCGCGGAAACCGTGTACTTTGCTGTGTTTACGTTTAGATGGTTGATATGTGCGTTTCATTATATATTGCACCTCCTAAATGAGTGTTCGTATATTCTTACATACAGACTCGATTATTATATTAGTAAACAAGACCTTTGTCAATGTTTATAATAAAACTTTGTGTTTCCTCTTATTCCTTCAGAAATCGACATTCTCTATTTATCCACAATAATAAAATTACTTATCCAAAATAATGTGGATATTATTTATCCCCGAAAAATTTATCCACATCCCTTATCTACAACTTTTTCACAAACTCATAGCTTGTGGATAATTTGAAATTAAATAAACATGAATCATGTGGATAAGTTAGTCAATGTATTGAAATTACACGTTTTTTTTGATACGATAAATATGTTTTCCTTTGTGGACCAATTTTTTTGGGAAATATTTTATCCACAGTTGTTAATAATCTGTGGACAGTTTTTTCACATATTCGGAATAACGATTATCCACAGGCTGTGACTATGTGAATGTACCAGAAATTTATAGAAAAATAAATACCATCTATTTAACTTTTATAGAGAAAAACAATTATGAAGGGACGAAAAAGCTTGGAACATTTAGAGCAATTATGGAATAACGTCCTGTCACAAGTTGAACAAAAAATTTCAAAACCAAGCTTCGAAACATGGCTTAAGTCAACAAAGCTCCTTTCTTATAAAGGAACAAATGTGACAATTGCAGCACCTAATTCTTTTGCACGTGACTGGCTAGAAAATCACTATGTTCACTTAATTACAGGTATTTTAACGGAACTTACAGGCGAAGACTTGCTAATCAAGTTTGTTGTTCAAAAAGATCAGGATTCAGACGATTTCGAGTTACCAGCACCAAAAATTCAAGCAAAAGCGGCAGATCATCATGAAATCTCACCTGGGATGCTTAATCCGAAATATACGTTTGATACTTTCGTTATTGGATCCGGTAATCGATTTGCGCATGCCGCCTCACTTGCTGTCGCTGAAGCACCAGCAAAAGCATATAATCCTTTCTTCATTTACGGGGGAGTTGGATTAGGAAAAACTCACTTAATGCACGCAATTGGTCATTATGTACTGGAGCATAATCCAAATGCAAAAGTAGTTTATTTATCATCAGAAAAATTCACGAATGAATTTATTAATTCCATTCGTGACAATAAAGCGATAGATTTCCGTAATAAATATCGCAACGTCGACGTACTTTTAATAGATGATATTCAATTTTTAGCTGGAAAAGAGTCTACACAAGAAGAGTTTTTCCATACATTTAATACATTACACGAGGAATCTAAACAAATTGTTATCTCAAGTGACCGGCCACCTAAAGAAATTCCTACATTAGAAGATCGTTTACGTTCGCGCTTTGAATGGGGACTTATTACGGATATTGCGCCCCCTGATTTAGAAACACGTATTGCTATTTTACGTAAAAAAGCGAAAGCAGATGGGCTCGATATTCCAAATGAAGTAATGCTGTATATCGCAAATCAAATTGACTCAAACATTCGTGAACTAGAGGGGGCCTTAATACGTGTCGTTGCTTATTCCTCTTTAGTAAATGAAGAAGTAACACCAGAACTAGCGGCTGCGGCATTAAAAGATATTATCCCAAATACAAAACCGCGCATGATTTCAATTTTAGATATCAAAACTGCCGTTGGAGAACATTATAATATTCGTTTAGAGGACTTTTCTGCAAAAAAACGTACGAAATCTATCGCTTTTCCACGTCAAGTAGCTATGTATTTGTCACGTGAACTAACTGATTTTTCATTGCCTAAAATTGGTGAAGAATTTGGTGGGCGAGATCATACAACAGTCATTCATGCACACGAAAAAATTTCGTCGATGTTCAAAAACGATCAACAATTACAACAAGATATTAAACAAATTCGCAGCGTACTAGGTAAGTAATGTTGTGGATAAGATATGTATTATTCAACAAAGTTATGCACAGTCTATCTACATGTGGATAGACTGATTTTATACGCTCTAAATACACTTATCCACAAATCCACAGCCCCTATTACTATATCTATTAATCTTTTAAATAATAAATAATTATATAAGTGAGGTAACAATATGAAATTTGAGATTATGCGTGACTATTTATTAGCAAGTTTAAATGATGTGATGAAAGCTGTTAGCTCCAAAACAACTGTGCCTATTTTAACGGGTATTAAAATTGATGTATCAAATGAAGGTGTAAGTCTAACTGGTAGTGATCAAGATATAACAATTCAAACATTCATTCCAGCTGAAGAAAATGGCCAACAAATTATGACCATTACAACAACAGGTTCTATCGTGTTACAAGCACGTATGTTTAATGAAATTGTTCGTAAACTACCAACAAATGAAGTTGAAATTGAAGTAACAAATGGCTTTGCTACGTATATTCGTTCTGGTAAATCAGAATTTCACTTAATTGGACAAGATGCAATTGAATATCCACTATTACCAGAAGTATCAGCTGAAGAACAATTTACGATTCCTGCTGACTTATTAAAATCAATTATTCGTGAAACAGTCTTTGCTGTAGCAACTTCTGAAAGTCGCCCTGTACTAACAGGAGTAAATTGGCACATTCAAGATGATGAATTAATATGCGTTGCTACAGATAGCCATCGTTTAGCTCGCCGAAAAACAAAATTAGAACAATTACCTTCAGGGGTATCGAGTGTTGTAATTCCAGGTAAAAGTTTAAATGAATTAAATAAAATTCTAGAAGATTCTACAAACCCTGTACAAGTCGTTATGACGAATCAACAAGTGCTATTTAAAGCTGATAATATGCTATTCTTCTCACGTTTATTAGAAGGCAATTACCCGGATACATCACGTTTAATTCCAGAAAGCTATCAAACAAACGTAACAATTAACGGCAAGTCTTTATTACAAGCAATTGATCGTGCATCACTTTTAGCGCGTGAAGATCGTAATAACGTTGTTCGTTTTGAAACGTTAGAAGGCAATGCAATCGAAATTTCTTCAAATTCACCTGAAATTGGTAAAGTTCAAGAGCAAATTCAAGTAGAGTCACTTGAAGGGGAAACTTTAAAAATTTCATTTAGTGCGAAATACATGATGGAAGCGTTAAAAGCTATTGATGGACAAGATGTTATTATTCAATTTACAGGCGCAATGCGTCCATTCATTTTACGTTCAGTTCACGATGATGCAATTTTGCAATTAATCTTACCTGTGCGCACATATTAGTTAAATGGTATGATGTTTTATTAGCAAGCTGCTTTTATTTTAGACAAGAGAGTTGTTTCAAAGAGAATTTTGAAGCAACTCTCTTTTACTTCTTAAGCATTTTTTTGGTATGATATAAGGATGAAAATTGTTAATCGGAGGATGAAATATTTTGAAGGACATCGTAATTGATACAGAGTTTATTACACTAGGACAGTTACTTAAAATGACAGATGCTATTAGTTCTGGTGGAATGGCTAAATGGTTCTTATCGGAAAATGATGTATACGTAAATGGTGAAGTTGATGATCGCCGTGGACGTAAATTACGCGACAAGGACGTTGTAAATATTCCAGGAGTAGGACGTTTCCGTATAGTGAGTGAGATCGGAGCCGAATAATGAATATTGAGCGTTTACAGCTAACTAATTACCGAAATTATGAGTCACTTGCTCTTGAATTTTCGCCAAAGATTAACGTATTTATCGGTGAAAATGCACAAGGCAAAACAAACGTTATGGAATCAATCTATGTATTAGCCATGGCGAAATCTCATCGTACATCGAACGATAAAGAATTAATACGTTGGGAACAAGACTATGGTAAAATAGAGGGGGTTGTACAGAAACGTTACGGTAGTGTCCCTATAGAATTAACTGTATCTAAAAAAGGTAAAAAAGGTAAAATAAACCATTTGGAACAATCGCGCCTGAGTGAATATATCGGTCAAATGAATGTCGTTATGTTTGCCCCAGAGGATTTAAATGTTGTAAAAGGTAGTCCGCAAATTCGCCGTCGCTTTATTGACATGGAAATCGGGCAAATTTCACCAGTTTATTTGCATGATTTACTAACCTTTCAAAAGATTTTAAAGCAGCGCAATCATTTATTAAAGGCAAATCAAGGGCGTGCTAGCTTAGCTAACGATGTGATGTTTGATGTTTATACGGAACAATACATTCAAGCAGCTGTAAAGATTATTCGTAAGCGGTATGAATTTATGGAGCTGTTACAAGCTTGGGCTGAACCTATTCACGCTGGTATTTCACAAGGCAAAGAGAAGTTAGTCATTAAATACCGAGCAGTAAGTGGTATGGAAGCAGAATGGTCAGTTGAAGAGATGACAGCGCATCTTGAGAAAAAGCTAGCAGAAGCAAAGCAACGAGAAATCGAGCGTGGCGTTACATTAGTAGGTCCACATCGAGATGATTTACAATTTTTGGTAAATGATTACGACGTGCAAGTATACGGTTCGCAAGGGCAACAGCGTACAACAGCACTGTCGCTTAAGCTGGCTGAAATAGAGTTAATAAAACAAGAGACAAAGGAAGCACCTATTTTACTTTTAGATGATGTGCTATCGGAATTAGACGATTATCGTCAATCGCATTTATTAAATACAATTCAAGGGGAAGTACAAACGTTTGTTACAACAACAAGTGTTGATGGCATCCATCATGAAACAATTAAAAATGCGAAAATGTTCCATGTGAAACAAGGGACGATTGAATAATTAAATAAAGGGCAACATGCCAATAAATAGATGCATACTGAAGTTACGGAAAGAGTAGGTGAACAAGGTGGCTTTAGAAGAAAATAAAGTACAGCAAAATTATGATGCTGATCAAATACAAGTATTAGAGGGCTTAGAGGCAGTTCGAAAACGTCCAGGGATGTATATCGGCTCGACTAGCTCAAAAGGTTTACACCATCTTGTATGGGAAATCGTTGATAATAGTATCGATGAAGCACTAGCAGGATTTTGTACAGATATCAATATTACAATCGAAAAAGATAACTGGATTCGCGTAGAGGACAATGGACGCGGTATTCCAGTAGATATACAAGAAAAAATGGGCATGCCAGCAGTAGAAGTTATTATGACGGTACTGCACGCTGGTGGTAAATTTGGCGGCGGCGGCTACAAAGTATCAGGTGGTTTGCACGGCGTAGGTGCTTCAGTAGTAAATGCACTTTCTGTTGAAACGATCGTCCAAGTACATCGTGATGGTAAAATTCATGAAATTAAATTTGAGCGTGGTACAACAGTTCAAAAGTTAAAAGTAATCGGTGAAACAGATTATACCGGTACGACAACACGTTTCAAAGCAGACGGAGAAATTTTCAAAGAAACGACAGAATATGAATACGATATTTTAGCGACACGTGTACGCGAGTTAGCATACTTAAATCGCGGTATTCGTATTAAAATTGCAGACGAGCGTGAAGAACAAGAGCGTTCAGAAACATTTTATTTCGAGGGCGGTATTCGTGAATATGTAGAGCATTTAAATGCTAATAAAAACGGTATCCACCAAACAATCGATGTTTCTGGCGAAAAGGATGGCATTTCAGTAGAGATTGCGATGCAGTACAACGAGGGATTCGCTTCAACGATTATGTCATTTGCTAATAACATTAATACGTACGAAGGTGGTACGCACGAATCAGGCTTTAAAACAGCCTTAACGCGCGTAATTAACGATTATGCACGTAAAGCAAATTTAATTAAAGAAAACGATGCAAACTTAACGGGTGAGGACGTACGCGAAGGTTTAACAGCGATTGTTTCTGTTAAACATCCGGATCCACAATTTGAAGGACAAACGAAAACAAAATTAGGTAACTCAGAAGTAAGTCAAATTACGAACCAGCTGTTTTCAGAGGGCTTTGAGCGCTTCTTATTGGAAAATCCAAGTGTTGCACGTCAAATTGTTGAAAAAGGTACAATGGCGGCTCGTGCACGTGTTGCAGCGAAAAAAGCACGTGAATTCACACGTCGTAAATCAGCATTAGAAGTATCGAGCCTGCCAGGTAAATTAGCAGACTGCTCATCAACAAATCCTTCAGAATGTGAAATTTACATTGTAGAAGGGGACTCTGCCGGTGGATCAGCAAAATCAGGTCGTGACCGTCACTTCCAAGCTATTTTGCCACTGCGCGGGAAAATTTTAAACGTTGAAAAAGCACGTTTAGATCGTATTTTATCAAACGCAGAAATTCGAGCGATGATTACGGCATTTGGTACAGGCATTGGTGAAGAATTTAACTTAGATAAAGCACGCTACCATAAAATTGTTATTATGACTGATGCGGACGTCGATGGTGCGCATATCCGTGTTTTATTATTAACATTCTTCTTCCGATTCATGCGTCCACTAATCGAAGCAGGCTATGTGTATGCAGCGAAACCACCGCTTTATCAAGTGAAGCAAGGAAAGCACGTTGAATATTGTTATTCAGATAAAGAGTTAGAAGAAATTTTAGGACGATTGCCAAGTGTGCCAAAACCAAATGTACAACGCTACAAAGGTCTTGGAGAAATGAATGCAGAACAACTTTGGGATACAACAATGGATCCAGAGCACCGTACACTGATTCGTGTTGAATTAGACGATGCGATTGAGGCCGATAGAATTTTCGACCAGTTAATGGGCGATGAAGTAGCACCACGTCGTGACTTTATCGAAGAAAATGCGGTGTATGTGCAAGATTTGGATATTTAGTGCAAATGGAAGGAGGTCCATATTTTGTCTGACGTTCAACATGGAAATATAGAAACAAGAAATATTACAAGTGAAATTAAAACCTCATTTTTAAGTTATGCGATGAGTGTAATCGTATCGCGTGCATTACCAGATGTACGCGATGGCTTAAAGCCTGTACACCGCCGTATTTTATTCGGAATGCAGGAATTAGGAAACACATCAGATAAACCATATAAAAAGAGTGCACGTATCGTAGGGGACGTAATGGGTAAATTCCACCCCCACGGTGACTCGTCAATTTATGAAGCAATGGTACGTATGGCGCAAGATTTCAGCTATCGTTACATGCTAGTCGATGGACATGGTAACTTCGGTTCTGTCGATGGTGATGGTGCGGCAGCGATGCGTTATACGGAATCTCGTATGTCTAAAATCGCAATGGAAATGCTACGCGATATTAACAAGGATACGATTGATTACGGTCCAAACTATGATGGCAGTGAAAAGGAACCGCTAGTTTTACCAGCACGTTATCCTAACTTGCTTGTAAACGGCGCAGCAGGGATTGCAGTCGGGATGGCGACAAATATTCCTCCTCACCAATTAGGAGAAACAATCGATGCGGTGTTAGCCGTGTCAGAAAATCCTGCTATTACAACAGAAGAGCTAATGGACATTATTCCAGGCCCAGACTTCCCAACAGGAGGCATTATTTTAGGGCGTTCAGGTATTCGCCGTGCGTACGAGACAGGGCGCGGCTCTATTATCGTGCGTGCAAAAGTCGAAATCGAACAAAAGCCAAACGGTAAAGAAACGATTTTAGTACACGAACTTCCTTACCAAGTGAATAAAGCGAAGTTAATCGAAAAGATTGCAGAGCTCGTTCGTGATAAAAAAATTGATGGTATTACAAATTTACGTGATGAATCGGATCGTAATGGTATGCGCATCGTTATCGAAGTTCGCCGTGATGCAAATGCGAACGTCGTATTAAATAATTTATATAAACAAACAGCTATGCAATCAAGCTTCGGTATTAATATGCTGGCACTAGTAGATGGCCAACCGAAAGTATTGAGCTTAAAAGAAATGCTGTATCATTATTTAGAGCATCAAAAAGTTGTGATTAAGCGCCGTACAGCTTTCGAATTACGTAAAGCAGAAGACCGTGCGCACATTTTAGAAGGGTTACGTATTGCATTAGATCATATCGATGAAATTATCACGATTATTCGTAGCTCTCGTAGTGGGGATGAAGCAAAACCAATTTTAATGGAACGCTTCACCTTAACAGAACGTCAAGCGCAAGCAATTTTAGATATGCGTCTAGTTCGCTTAAGTGGTTTAGAACGCGAAAAAATTGAGTCAGAATATCAAGAACTACAAGCTTTAATTAAAAAATTACGTGAGATTTTAGCGGATGAACAAAAGGTTGTTGAAATTATCCGCCAAGAAATGACGGAGATTAAAGAACGTTTCAATGACGCACGTCGTACAGAAATTGCTGCTGGTGGTTTTGAAATGATTGAAGATGAGGATCTTATTCCACGTGAAAACTCCGTTGTGACATTAACACATAATGGTTATATTAAGCGTTTAGCTGCAAGCACATACCGTAGTCAAAAACGTGGTGGTCGAGGTGTACAAGGTATGGGTACGAACGAAGATGACTTTGTAGAGCACCTATTATCAACATCAACACACGATACGATTTTATTCTTCACATCTAAAGGAAAGGTATTCCGTACAAAAGGATACGAAATTCCAGAGTTTGGTCGAACAGCGAAAGGGCTACCAATTGTAAACTTACTAAATATTGATAAGGGTGAGCATATTACAGCTATGATTCGAGTTGAATCATATGATGAAGATGCATACTTTGTCTTTACCACTAAATTAGGTCTTGCAAAGCGTACATCGGTATCACAATTTGCTAACATTCGAACAAACGGCTTAATTGCAATTAGTTTACGTGAAGATGATGAATTAATTTCCGTTCGTTTAACAGACGGTAAGAAACAAGTGATTATCGGTACGCATGATGGTATGTTAGTACGATTTAACGAAGAAGATATTCGGGCAATGGGACGTACAGCAGCTGGCGTTCGCGGTATTAAATTACGTGACGGCGATTATGTAGTCGATATGGAAATTTTAGAAGAAGGTCAAGAAATTTTAGTCGTAACTGAAAAAGGTTACGGTAAACGTACGCCGGAATCTGAATACCGTCTGCAGAGCCGTGGCGGTGTTGGTATTAAAACGATTCAAGTTACTGAAAAGAACGGACCGATGTGTGCTGTTAAAACAGTCAATGGTACAGAAGACGTTATGTTAATTACAATTAACGGTATGTTAATTCGTATGGACGTAAATGATATTTCTGTTATTGGTCGTAATACACAAGGTGTTCGTTTAATTCGCTTAGCGGATGAGGAATTAGTAGCAACAGTAGCAAAATTGGATAAAGAAGATGAAGCTGACATGGATGATTCTATAGAGTCAGAAGAAACAGCTGAATAATAAATTGATGAAGCACTCTTATATATTTTTAAAAAAAGAGTGCTTCTTTTTTCTTTATATTACTTTAATTGTAATTTAATTGTTACATTTACATAAAGACTTCGGTACAATAAAGTAAAATATTTCGAAAAAGGTGGTTTAGCGATGGAAGCTACATATGTAAATATATCGGAATTAAGACTAGGCAAAGTTGTAGCTGAAGATATTTTTGCTAATACGCAATATCCTATATTACTTAAAAATACTAAAATAACTCACAACCATCTACATGTTTTTAAAGCATTTAATATATCGAAAGTTCTTGTATTTAAAGATTTACAAGATTCCGTAGCAATAGAGGATGCAGAAACGGAAGTAATCATAGATGTACCTGTACCGACAATAACGCCATTTGAACGTTATTATGAAGAGGCAATTGCTTATTTAAAAAAGGAATTCTTCAATTGGCAGGCAGGTGCACGTATCGATATGATTAAAATACGTGCTACGATGATTCCTTTAATTGAGGCAGTATTAGAAAATCGCTCCTATATATTTGATTTAAATAGTTATTCAAATGCAAAAGATTATTTATATCATCATTGCGTAGCAACAGGATTGATTTCAGGTATTCTTGCACAAAAGTTAGGGTATGAGCGAGGAATTGCTATTCAAATGGCTCTTGCTGGAATGCTTGCGGATTGTGGTATGGCAAAAGTGCCGAACCGTGTTCGTGATAAAAAGACAACTTTAACAAGGGAAGAGTTTGCTGAAATTCGACGTCATCCAGAGTACAGTTATCAATTAGTAAAAGATTCACCTGCGCTAAAAAGTGAAATGAAAATAGCTATTTATCAACATCATGAGCGTTTAGATGGTAGTGGCTACCCACAAGGATCAAGTGCAGTTACTATTTCAGTATTTTCTCAAATTATTGCGGTTGCAGATGTGTTCCATGCAATGACAAGTGAGCGATTATATCGTTCTAAACAATCTTCCTTTAAAGTTATTGAGATGATTAAAGAAGAGGAATTCGGTAAGTTTGATATTAAGGTTGTGCAAGCTTTGATTGATATTGTGGCTGATTTACCAATTGGTACAAAAGTAGAGCTATCAAACTTGGAACATGCAGAAGTGATGTTCATTAATAGATATTCGCCAACAAGGCCGCTTATTAAATTAATGAGTACTGGTGAAATTGTAGACTTATCGAAAGTTCGTAACTTCTATATTTCACGTGTAATTACTAAAAGTTAAAAGGAACAATGAGCCCTTTGAAAAGTAACTTTGCGCCTGTAGCGATATTTTGATGTGATTGCTACAGGTGTTTTGATATATCTATAGAATAACTCATGCTAAAAACACCACACTGTTCAGAAAAAATTTATTCCTTGAATGGCTAATAAGTTATGTATGAAATTATTTTTAAAAAGTATATTGACGGATTGTTGAATTCTTGATACTATAATAAAAGTCGTTAGGACATAATATAAAACTTTCGAAGAGCTATTAATTAATAGCAATTTGATAGCATTTGATTTAGCGGTACCTTTTCAATAAAAGGTGATATAAATAACATAACAACTTCCTTAAAAAGTTGTTGACACATTCCCTTGTGAATGTTATGATATAAAAGTCGCCGCTGATAAAGTCGCGACGAAATGAACTTTGAAAACTGAACAAGCAAAACGTTAACAATAATTTTCTTTCT
>JBJEFO010000272.1:0-11348 GCA_051874135.1 Lysinibacillus sp. | reverse complement strand
ACGCTTTCGTCGCAAAGGAAACCTTGGCTGTGGCAAAGCGCGAAGGCTACCAACTCGACCGATATCCAAATATAGAAATAACTGTTTTTAAATTTGTTCATTATAAGTAACTCTTATAAACTTCTAATAAACGCTTCTACAAACTCCGCATTAAACGATAATAATGCTTCATCTGGATTCATTTTTGATTGATGCAAGCCGTATGAACAGTTGGCACCACTCCAAAACATTGCTCCAGGAATTTCTTTTACGAAATAACCGAAATCTTCACCTGTCATCGCTGCAGGGCATAAAAAATCTGTTGCCCCCGCGTAGTTTCTTGCAAAAGCGAGCAAACGGTTTGCACAAGTTTCATCGTTCGTTACTTCATAATACATTGAGCCATAATCGATCGATACTGAACATTCAAATGCAACTTCAATTCCAGCACAAATTGCTTCAATACGGCGCTTCACCTCTTGCATCGATTGTGCATTTAACGTACGAATCGTTCCTTCTAACCGCGCACTATCTGCAATGACATTTTGCACTGTTCCAGCTGTCATTTTTCCAACGGTAATAACGACGCTATTCATCGGATCAACATTTCGACTAACAATCGTTTGTAGCTGTAATAATAAATTAGCCGTTGCAATCGTCATATCGCGTGTATGATGTGGATATGCCGCATGACCACCAATCCCCTTTAAATCAATAAACAACTCAGATGTATTAGCAAATAACAATCCAGGACGTGTTGCCACTGTACCTACTGGATATTCAGGCGCAATATGTAATGCGTAAATTTCATCACATAAAAGGTCTGGACGCTGTTCTTTAATCCAATTTAACATTGGTTCTGCTCCGCCCGGCCCTTCTTCAGCTGGCTGGAAATAAACAATAACATTTTGTACAGGTGGATTAGTCGCAAATGCAGTGACTAAACTAAGAGCTACCGTCATATGACAATCATGGCCACATGCATGCATATGACCTACATGCAAGGAAGCATATTCTACCCCCGTCTCCTCAGTGACAGGTAAACCATCAATATCTGTACGCCATCCGATTGTTTTCGTTGGATTTGTCCCTTTGATTTTTACAATGACGCCAGTCTTCCAAGTTGTGAGCTGTAAACGTTCTCCGGGCAATTTCGCTAAATAGTCTAAAATAAATGCTTGCGTTTTAAATTCTTGAAAACCGAGTTCTGGTATTTTATGCAATTCTCGGCGAATATCAATAAATGATTGCATGAAGTCACCTTCTTAAATATTTCGTAATGCATCAATTACTTCTGTTTTTGATTTCGTTTTTTCGTCCAATTGTTTTAACACACGTGCTGGTACACCACCAACAACCGTGTATGGTGCTACATCCTCAATTACGATTGCACCAGCTGCTACAACGGCACCTTTTCCGACACGTACACCTTCTAGTACAACTGCATTCGCGCCGATTACAACATCATCTTCAATAATAACTGGCTGTGCACTTGGAGGCTCAATTACACCGGCTAACACTGTTCCAGCACCGATATGACAATTTGCCCCAACAGTAGCTCGACCACCTAAAACAGCACCCATATCAATCATCGTTTTCGGACCAATTTCTGCTCCGATATTAATGATAGCCCCCATCATAATAACCGCTTGATCACCAATCGTTACTTGATCACGAATAATTGCACCTGGCTCAATACGTGCATTAATTGCTTTCGTATCTAATAATGGCACACCCGAATTTCTTCTGTCACTTTCGATAACATAGTCCGTCACTTTTTCTCCGTTTTTTTGTAAAGCAGATTCAATTTCGCTCCACTCGCCAAATACGACGGCATTATTTCCTTCACCGAACACTTTTGAACCTTCACCATATGATAATGACGCAACGTTATCACCTTTTACGTACACTTTAACAGGCGTCACTTTCTGCGCATTTGAAATAAACTCGATAATTTGTTGTGCATTTAACTTTTCACTCACGTTCATACAACCCTTTCACATGTAAGTTTTACTGACATGATTTAATTGTACTAAATTCCCAGTTAAATAGCACGAACTAATTTTTATAATCATATAGACAACGTGCTCGCTCTTGTACAACATCAACAAACGCTTGCACTTGACGTAGCTCGAAGGCTGATTCGTAACCGATTAACCACGTATCACGTGTAAGCCCCATATCTTTTTCTGAATGAAGTAACGGCACTTTGTTGACGTCTTCTGTTCCATTCAGTGTAATTGACGGCAAAATCGCGTAACCGATACCGTTTAACGCCATTTGCTTACATGTTTCAATTTGGTCTACAATAATTTGATGGCGCGGATTTTGATTAAAATGACGTTGCCACCATTGCAAAATTTCTTGATAGTAGTCCGAATCACTTTTAAATTGGATAAATGGTCGATCCGTTGTATAAATATCATCCAACGTTTGAATTTCCTTATCTACTAAGTACATCATATCTCGGAACAAATGAATTTTTTTCCCTTTCCAATCTACTTGACCGCGCACAATACCTACGTGTGCCTCACCTTCATATAAGGCTTTGACAATTTCTGAACTCCAACCAGTCATTAATGAAATTTTCGTATCAGGATACAATGTGACAAAATCTTTTAATACTTTCGGTAGCCAGTTTTGCCCAACAATTGACGCACAAGCTATTTTTAACGTCCCGTGAACTTTACTATTTAACGCTTGAATCGTTTCAAATACTTCCTCCCGTTTAGTAACCTGCTCAATGGCATATTGAATAACAAGCTCTCCAACAGGTGTAGCTGTTAATCCACGTTGCGAACGTAAAAACAACTGTGTTCCCCAGTCTTTTTCAATTGACTGTAGTCGCTGAGAAAGTGCCGGTTGTGTTAAAAATAATCGCTCCGCTGCTTTACGCATATTTTTCTCTTCAGCTAATACTTTAATAATTTCAGCTTCCGTAGCTGTCAAACCTTTTCCTCCTCTAGTTATACATTTATAGACAAACGCATGTATTAGAAAAACACATTTCGCGCCAAATAGCGCGAAATGATGTCGCATCTTTGTGGATTTCCTTGAAAACTTATACTTTCTTATCCACGAAAAAATCGACAAAATCCACTTAGATTTTGTCGATACTTAATTTCTATTTGTCATTCGAGTAAATATATTTTTTTAACTGTTTTAAAATAACACGACGTGTCATAATCCCTACAAATGTCCCTTCATCATCGACAACACAAAGAAAGGCGTGATTTATAACTAAATCTAGTGCACGTTTAAACGTATCTGTTATTTTCAAGTAGACGACTTCTTTTTCCATTACATCATCTACTTTAATATTCGCAAGACGATCGTATTCAATTCGTTCTAAGCCTAAAATAGCTTCTGTAATCATTTTAATACTTAATAAACCTTGTAAACGATATTTTACATCTAATACCGGAATGGAAGAATAGCCTGTTCGTGTTAATACAAGTAAAGCATGTTCCGCATTATTTCCACTTTGTACGTGCGCAACCTTTTCCGAACAAATAATAAAATCTTTAATAGGCATATCTAACAATTCTCTGTTGTTTATTGAAAGCATAGCATTCTACTCCTTTTCTGTTCAACAATCGAACAGGATAGTGCACTCTTATTAATAATACCATAATTAGTATATGAGTGCCTATGCACAGGAGCCGTGAGAGTTGTAAATATTTCCTTTCATTGATTGGCTGCGTGGTAAAAAAAAATAACGATAGTCATAAAAATCCCAACAATTATATACATCATAATAATGGGGTTTAACAAAAACGGATGTTGCTTAATAGCTGGATTAACAGACGTATCAAGCTCTGAGTCGCGTGCTTCGATGTGTTTACTAGTAGCGACAGTCGCATATGCAGAGAACGCACATAAAATAATCACAACAAAAATAGCTGCCCAAGTAAATAACGTCATAAAAACAATCCTTTCGTTTTTATGTAGTATTCCTAGACAGCTCCCATTTTATGCAATTAGCAAGAATATCGATTACCCCAATTTTTCAGGCTTACAGCGCTTAATTCATTAAATATTGCTCAATCATTTGATTGGCGGGCAATGGTTTATCGTACAAATACCCTTGTACTTTTTTGCAGTGATTTTTTAGTAAAAATTGTTCCTGGTTCTTTTTTTCTACTCCCTCTGCAATGACTTCTAAACCAAGATTTTCCGATAATAATATAATCGCTTTTACGATCGCTTCGTTCTTTTTATCTTTTTCAATATCCGCAATAAAGGATTGGTCAATTTTAATAATATCAATCGGATATGTTTTCAAGTAACTCAACGATGAATAGCCGGTACCAAAATCATCAACTGACACATACACACCTAATTTTTTCAGGTCTTTTAAAATAGCCGTTGTTTCCTTTACATTGGTCATTGAGCTTTCCGTAATTTCCAGTTCGAGTAAGGATGGGTCAATTTGATATTGGCTAATTAATTGCTCAATTTTTTGTACAAAATTTTCTTGTTTAAATTGCTTTGGTGAAATATTGACAGCAATTCGAACAGGGCGATATCCTTTTTCTTTCCACTCTTGCATGTACTTACACACGCGCTCTAATATCCAATCACCAATTTCGATAATGAGTCCCGATGATTCTGCAAGCGGAATGAATTGTGCTGGTGAAACAAACCCAAACTTTCGATTGTGCCAACGAATTAACGCTTCAAAGCTGTCGATTCGATTAGATATTAAGTCCATTTGTGGTTGAAAATGAACCGATAACTCTTCCAGTTCAATGGCACGACTTAAATGAGCCTCCATTAAAGCTTCGTTCGGAAATACTTGACTCATTTCCTTACGATAAAAACGATAATGATTACGTCCATGATTCTTTACATAAAACAACGCTTGATCTGCATGATGTAACATCGTGTCTAATTTCGGACTTTCCGCAGTGATACTCGTCGCGATACCAATCGATGCCGTCACATAATAATCTTGTTCCTCTACAACGAGCGGTTCTTTTAGTAGCTTTAAAATATGTGAAGCTAACACTTCCACATCTTCACGTGACGAATATTGTAAAATAAACACAAATTCATCGCCATTATAACGGAAAATTTTACAGTGCTCATTGCATAAACTTTTAAACCGTTTACTAATGACCGCTAACATATTATCTGCAGTTTGCTTTCCAAGTGATTCGTTAAATTTTTTAAAACGATCTAAATCAACGAGAAGAAGAGCGATATTCATTGTTTTTTCTACCTCTACAAAAGAAGCCCACTGTTCTTGTAAAGCACGACGATTTAATAAATTTGTTAATTCATCTTCATACGCATATTGCTGCTGATAATTAACTGAACGCAATACAATTAAAATATACGATTGTTCATTAATCAACATTTCTTGTGAAAATAATGTATAGTTATTTTTTAATGCAAGTGTTATGTATTCTACTCGGTCATTCGGCTTTTCAATAAAGGGTTTTAACGTTTGCCAATCCATCACTCCAAAGAACTGTTCCGCGTCCATTTCCCCATATACAGGTTCTCGAAATAATTGAATTGCTCGTTCATTTACACACTCAATTATATATCCAGTTTGTACATTGCGTAACATGACAACCGTATCAAATGGATTTAGTTGAATGATTTTTCGCAAGACTTTCATCCTATCTCTCTCTACGATATTTATCACTTTTGCCCCTCCTTCCCGATTCATCCTACTATCTTTAGTTTCATACAGTCCTACACTTTTTGCAAGACTATATGAAAGAAATAATTTAGAAAAATACCACTTGCGCTATAAAAAAGCGCAAGTGGTTTCACTTTATTAACAAAAAATTCATTCTTCAGTTGGTTGACCAATTGCTTCACGTAAGAAAATTTCTTGGCTATTAATTTTCTTGTCACTATTGTGATCTTCTTTATAATGATATTTCCCATTCGAATCTTGAATTCTCGCCTTTTGGTTATCTTCAAATTGCAGTTGCGTAATGCGCATAATACGCTTTTTAATCTCGGGAGAATATACTGGGAATAAAATTTCTACACGTTTAATCATATTTCGCGTCATCATATCTGCTGATGATAAAAAGATTTTATTTTCTCCATTATGGTGGAACCAGTAAATACGAGAATGTTCTAAGAAACGCCCTACAATCGATGTCACGGTAATATTCTCACTAATCCCTGGGATACCAGGACGAATACAACAAATCCCGCGAATTAGCAACTCAATTTTTACACCTGCAATCGATGCTTCATATAGCTTCATCATTAAATCTTTATCTGTTAATGAATTCATCTTCGCACGAATAAAACCATTGCCATTTTTTTTATGACATGCTATCTCTTCATCAATTAAACGAATGAACTCATCACGAATATCAAACGGTGCAACAACTAAATGATGAAACTTCGGCTTTTCCGTATAACCACTCAAAAAGTTAAAGAAGTTTGTCGCATCAATACCAAATTCCTTATTCGATGTAATAATCGCCATATCCGTATAGATTTTCGCTGTAGCATCGTTATAATTCCCCGTGCCTAGATGAACAAAACGTTCAATTTTACCGTGGCGCCGACGCACAACAAGCGTAATTTTCGAGTGCGTTTTTAAATTATTCATACCATAAATAACAAGACATCCTGCTTGCTCTAGTAGCTTTGCCCAATGCACATTATTTTCCTCATCAAAGCGAGCTTTTAATTCTACAAGCACTGTAACTTGCTTACCATTTTCCGCCGCTTGCTTTAACGCTTGGATAATTGGTGAATTACCGCTTACCCGATATAATGTCTGTTTAATCGCTAACACAGAAGGATCATTTGCCGCCTCTGTAATGAAATCAACAATTGGTACAAACGACTCATATGGGTGGTGGAAAAATAAATCTTGCACTAATGCCTTTTCAAAAATGTTTTCATCTGAATGTAAATCCTGTGGTCGCTGTGGAATAAAGCTTTCATACTCTAAATGCTCACGACCAACTGAAACGGTTTTAACAAATGGGAACATAAACGTTAAATCAAGTGGTCCATCAATTTTAAAAACATCAGATTCACTAATTTCAAACTCCTCAAGTAAGTAATCTAGTACATCATCATGCATTTCGCCATCACGTACTTCTAAACGCGAGCCAACTCCCCATTTACGCTTTTTTAGCTCTTTTTCAATTTCGGAAAGTAAATCTTGTGCCCCTTCCTCATGGATCGTTAAATCGGCATTACGTGTTAAACGGAATGCTTGCGATGACTTCACTTTATATCCATAGAACAAGCGGTCAATTAAGCTTGAAATAACATCCTCTAACAACACAAATACCGTTTCATCCCCTTGTGAAGGGACTTTTATAAACCGATCTAGTACAGATGGCACTTGAACAATCGCGACTTTGTCCGTATTTTCTAAGTCCCCATTCGTATTTTCTAACATCACAAGTAAATTCAATGTTTTCCCAAGTAATGTTGGGAATGGACGATACGCATCGACCGCAACAGGCGTTAAAACAGGGAAAATCGTCTCTTCAAACATTTCATGAATAAACCGCTTTTGTTCTGGCGTTAAGTATTTAAAATCTTTAATATGGATATTTTCTTTCGGTAAACATTCACCAACTAAATAACGGTATACTTCCGTTTGGCGGCGAACTAACGCTTGTGTTCGTTCCGCTATTTTAGCTAGCTGTTCTTTCGGTGTTAAACCTGATTTATTTTCTGGCTTATGGAACCCAGCACGTATTTGATCTTGAAGACCTGCAACACGAACCATGAAAAACTCATCTAAATTTGAGCTAAAAATCGCTAAAAACTTCAGTCGTTCTAAAAGCGGATTTTCTTCATCCTCCGCTTCTTCTAATACACGCTCATTAAAGGCTAGCCAACTTAACTCACGGTTATTGTAATATTGTGGCTTTGCAATTTCCTCTAGTAACACCGCGTGATTAACATCCTCTACTAACGTTTCAACAAATGGTTCAATTATGTTTCTATTATCTATCTTCTCATAATTCGTTGTCATACTCATTTCCACCTTTCTTCCCCAAAATGAATCACTACTTGTCGTTTAAAAACTCGCTCTATATGTTTCTTTGTGCGCTCAGCTTGATAAACTTCTGCTACAGCCCGATCTCTTGTCACAATGTTAACGTAAATAATATCTTGTACTAACTCAAGTGTCACTTTCTTGACAATATTTCGCTTTGATACATTTAACGCATAAATAAATTTAAGTAATGCGCCAAAGTCTCGTAAATCTTTTAGCTCCTCACGTGTAAACCAAGACATGAATGGTGCCGCAAATCGGCGGAAATAATCGCGGTTTTTATACGATGCTAAAAGCGCTAATTTCACACGATTTAAATGGTTCATACCAGCAATCGATTGATTTGCAATCAAGTAAAATGTATGTTGGCTAGAAGAATCTAGTTCAATATATTCCCCAATCGAAAATACTTTTGCAGCACGCTCAATCAGTTCTAAATTTTCTTCACTAAATGGCAAAAGCTCTAAGTTACAACATTCAAGATAAAATTGTTTGCTCAGAGAGGCTAACGTTTTTGTCTCCTCTTCAGATCTTCCGTATTCAAAGGCAAGTCTCCTGGCATTTTCCGCAAAGACATTATATTTATCAAACGCCTCTGCATCTCCTCGTAATACTCGATCTATAATTAATCCTTCTCGAAGCCCTTTTTTACTTAGTTGAAAGCTTGTCGTTCCTACCACTGCCATTAACGTTGTAAATACTTCCAGTGCCGGCACAATAATATCTGCACGATCTGATGATAAACCGTCCAATTGTTTTAATTGTTCAAAGGTCATATTGCCTAAATCTTTTTTTAATTCCATTAAGTCATCTTGATGCATTTCATATTGATGGACCCCTGAAATCGGATAGTCATTTTGTTGCTGATGCACTTGTGCTACGTTACGTGCACTCCCACCTATCGCAATGATTGGTAAGTTGACATCGCGAATCCAGCTTAATGTTTCAAATTGCTCTTTTACATATTCATGTAGTGCTTTTCGTTCTTCATCGTCTAGAATCGCTCCCTTTACAAACTTCTGTTTTAAACTGACTGTTCCAAATGGAAAGCTATGCGTCTTTAATAGTTTTTTATTTTTAAACAGTGTAATTTCTGTAGATCCCCCACCAATATCGATTGTCACCGCTGATGGTGTATCCATTGAATTCACGACGGCTAAAAAACCAAAATAGGCCTCTTCTTCTTCCGATAAAATATCGATTTTTATACCGCTTTCTTCTTTCATCTTCTCAACAATTTGCTCATTATTAGATGCTTGTCGTACTGCTGCTGTCGCAACAGTCTGAATATCTGTTACACCGTAATCTTCTAAAATTTGCTTAAAGGAAACAAGCGTTTCTGATAATGTACGTATTCCTTCCTCACTCATTTCGCCAGATGGCAATAGATGTGTACGAAGACGGGCTACCGTTTTAATATTACCGAATTCATGTAATCCTTCATCTTTATCATATTGATACATAACAAGTCGAACGGTATTCGAGCCAATGTCAATAATAGCTGTTTTTAGTTTGTGCATCCGGTTCACTTCTTTCTCATCTGTAATAGACATACTAGCTACACATTATCATCTATTTTAATGTTTTTATGTAAAATGTTTGTAAAAAAAGTCGGAATCGCTATAAAAGCGCCCGACTTTTTTATAAATATAGACTCTTCGCCAAAATACATACTTGAATGCATATTCCGTTACAGGCGGACGCGCATCCAGGGCCCGGCTCGAGCCTCCTCGTCGCAAGCTCCTGCGGGGTCTCGAGTCTCGGGCTGTTCCTGCTGGAGTCGCCGCCTTCCACTTCATATGCTAAAACATTTTTATCTTTTTTTAGCAAGCACTGATTTTGGTGTTGAACCTAAATATATTTTTATAATTTACACGCGCTCTTATAGGATTAACTGATCCATACGTAAAATAAGCTCTGCAATTTCTGGCTTCGAAATTTGGTCTTCTGCACCAACTTCTTCACCTTTATGACGAAGGTCATCTGTAATTAAACTCGAGAAAATAATAACCGGTAATTTTTTTAAATCCGGATGAGACTTAATTTTCTTCGTTAAATGATGACCATCCATTTGCGGCATTTCAATATCTGTTACGACAAGTTGTACATGATTTTCAATGTTTTTATCCGCTTTTACTAACGTTTCTAAGTACTCATACGCATCGCGACCATTTTCAAAGAAATCCAAATTCATATAACCTGCTTCTTGCATCGTATCAAATAGCAACTTGCGTAATAACGGCGAATCCTCTGCAACTATGACTTTCTTTTCTGAACGTTCACGTTTACCTAGTTTTTTAACAGCCTCTACACTAATGCTAGATGCAGGATTGATATCTACCATTATTCGTTCGAAATCAAGCAATAAAATCATTTCATCATTATGTTTAATAACACCAATTACTTGTGATGTACCGCCTTGATACATATCTGACGGTTTTTCAATTTGATTCCATGAAATACGGTGGATTTGCGTTACATTATCTACATGGAATACAACACGTTGCTTATTAAATTCAGCAACTATGTATTTTTGTTGCGGATTGCGTTGTACATTTGAGATACCTAGTACTTTCAACATATCGACTACTGGCAATACTTCCCCACGTAATTGAATAATACCTTCTACATGTGGGTGCACATGTGGAATAAATGTTACATTCATTGGTTGAATAATTTCTTTTACTTTAATAACGTTAATGCCAAATTTGTTATTAGCGACCTCAAATTCAACAATTTCAAGTTCATTTGTACCACTTTCTAACAAGATACCTTTGTTTCCTTTTTCCAATGCGTGCCGCCCCTTTCAATACTTCCTTATACATTAATTGTACCATAGGCAATTCCATTCTCCTATAACGGTTTTCCATATTAAAAGCTGAAAGTAATAAGATAAAGTATATTATTTACAATATTATTATACACCCATTTTTTATGTATAACATCTTTTATTATTCTGTGCATAGTTTTGAAATAAGTTTTTACAAAAAACATTTGCGCTAACCGCACGTTCCGCATGAGACCGCAAAATGCGTGCGGTCTCATTCTTCACGTTCATGCGGCATTTAGCACGCAAATGCATCTTTGTTTTCTTTGTGTAAATAATTAAGGCTCTTCGCCAAAATACGTTCTTGACCGCATATTCCGTTCCAGGCGGACGCGCATCCAGGGCCCGGCTCGAGCCTCCTCGTCGCAAGCTCCTGCGGGGTCTCGAGTCTCGGGCTGTTCCTGCTGGAGTCGCCGCCTTCCACTCCATATGCTAGAGCATCTTTATCTTTTTTTAGCAAGCACTAATTTTGATGTTGAATCATAATTAATTTAACTTATATAGTATTGAATTAAAGCTTGTGTTCCTTTTTCATCA
>JBJEFO010000271.1:0-2604 GCA_051874135.1 Lysinibacillus sp. | reverse complement strand
TGCTAACTCATAAATATGAGTCGCCATTTCATCTAAAAAGTAGCGGTCATGGGTGATGAAAATTACCGCCCCTTTTAAACGAGCTACCATTTCTTGTAGCCATTCTGTCGATTCGACGTCTAAATGGTTCGTCGGCTCATCGAGTAAATAAAGGTCCGCTGGCTCAATTAACACTTTCGCTAATGCAACACGTTTTTGCTGACCACCTGATAATGTCACAACTTCAGCGTCAAACATGTCGATGCCTAACTTTGTTAACGCTTGTTTCGCTAAAGCGTTGACATCCCACGCATTTTCCGTATCCATTTTTTGCTGTAGTGCAAATAGATTGTTTTGTAACTGCTCTGATTCAGGGTTTTGCGCTAGAGCAGTTACGGCTTCCTCGTACTCACGATTTAGCTGTAATATCGGTGAATCTCCGCTAAATACAGCTTGTAAAACTGTTTCTCCGTCATTAAATGTCGGGTCCTGCTCTAAGTAAGCAATACGGTATTTATTCGGATGATCTAGCGTAATAGAATCCGCATCCTGTACCCCTGCTAAAATCGATAATAACGTTGATTTACCTGTACCGTTAATGCCGATTAACCCAGCACGATCGCCTTCTGTAATCGTAAATTCAATATTTTCAAATAGTGTTTTATCGCCAACTGTTTTCGTTAGCCCGCTTACAATTAAATGACTCATACAATCCCGTCTCTTTCTTTTTGTAATTGCTCTAAAAAGGATACCATAAATGCATGTCTTTCTTCAGCCATTTGTTTCCCTTTTTCAGTGACCATTAAGTCTTTTAGCAATAATAATTTCTCATAAAAATGTGTAACTGATGCTGTTGATTTTGTGCGGTACTCTTCTACAGACATATTGTCTCTTGCTTCTTCCGCATCGTCATACAACTTGCGCCCCTTTGCCCCGCCATATGCAAAAGTCCGCGCAATACCTACCGCCCCAATTGCATCTAAACGGTCTGCATCACGCACAATCTTTGCTTCAATTGTCTTAGCCTCTAATTCATTGCCTCCATTAAATGACACAGACGCAATAATTTCACGAATATGCTGACGCTGCTCGTCTGTTAAATCAAGAGCGTGTAAAATGCGCTCCTCCGCCTCTTTCGTCTCCGCATATTTCGCATCGCTTACATCATGCAATAAAACCGCTAATCGAACAATTTGTGCATCCGCTTGCGGCTCACTTTGTAAAATAGCCTCTGCATTTTTATATACCCGCTCGATATGCTGATAGTCATGACTCGCATCCATGTTGTTATATATAGTTATTACCAGTTCTTTGCATTTAGAAATATTATCCATTTTAACTAATTCCCCTTTATACAGATAAACTTTACATTAAATTTATGTTTTTACAATTTTTGGTGATATAATAATACTATTAATCAGCTATATGCATTCTAACATTTAATTTACTGAAATGGAGAGAGATTGGCTTATGAATAGAATCAATATTATTAAAAATGCAAAGTCTATTAAAATGAAAATCCTCTATAGTTTTATTGTCTTTCTGTTAATTGTCTGGGGATACGCTGCATATAATTACTTTCAAAACGAAAAATACATGGAAAATTCGCAAGATATTATTAATCAGGAAGTAAACATATTATCTATGGCATACGAGCTCTCAAACTCGATAGATGGTAGACTAGCAGCTGCACGTGGGTATGTATTAACAGGTGACTCAAATTATAAAAATATGTTTGCAAGCTACTCACAACAAGCTCTTGAAATCCAGCAATCACTTCAACAATATGAAGATTTTAAAGACATTGAAAAAACTGTTAGTGATGCAATTGAGTGGAGTACAATTATTCAAAATGATGTATTTCCTTTATATGATCAAGGGGACATCGATAGTGCAATCGCTATGCTAGTAAGCCTCGATACTCGTGGTAATGCTATATATAGTGAATATGAAACTTTTGCACAAATGAAAGACACTGAGATTAAAGATAGAGGTAACATTTTAGCTAATGATATGAACTCTACTAAGATGATACTGCTTATCCTTTCACATGCTTTAACGGTTATTGCATTAGTTCTTGGCTTCTATGTTTCAAACAATATTTCAAAACCAATTACTCGTCTTATGAATCGTATTGAAAGCATTTCAAACGGGAATTTGAGTCATAAACCGCTAAAAATAACTTCAAACGATGAAGTAGCTCGATTAACAGTAGCGACAAACGCCATGAATGATCAACTAAAAGAGATCGTTACGAACATTCAGGACGGGGCATCTACTGTTACAGAGAGTAGTAATAACTTAAAAGTAGCAGCTCATGAAGTAACGAATGGAATGATTCAAACAACTGAGGCTGTTGAACAAATCGCTGATGGTACAGAAGCACAAGCATCTTCAGCTAGTGATTTACGTTCCATTATGCAAACTTTCACGCATAATGTTGAAAGTGCAAACGAAAACAGTTTGAAAGTTCAAACCCACTCAGAAAGCGTTCAAGTTATGACAGAGAATGGGCAGAAATTAATAAATGACACAGAACAGCAAATGTACAAAATCGATACGATTGTAAGACAAGCAGTGAACCGTGTTGAAGGTTTAAACAATCAAACACGTGAAATTACACAA